>JADDYF010000053.1 GCA_015712185.1 Bacteroidales bacterium | reverse complement strand
CCTGTCAGCTCTCTTATCCTCTCAGAAATATTATTGTCCCCGGCAGGAATTAGATAATCGGCACCCGACTTGCCTGCCTTCTTCAGACGATTTTCATTTATATCAATTGCGATAACATACGATGCACCCGAAATCTTCAGCAGCTTTATTATGAATATACCTATCATACCTGTACCAACCACCAGACATGTATTCCCGGGTTTAATTCCCGAGATATTAATACTGTGCATCGCGACTGCTACGGCTTCGACCATAGCTGCCTGTTCAAAAGTTACATTTTCAGGAATCCTGTAAAGGATGTGTACAGGAATTGTAATGTATTGGGCAAAAGCTCCGTTTCGTTTGTATGTTCCGGGTGAGACTCCAAGCACTTCGCGGTTATCACTTAGATTATATAAACCTCTGAGTGTAAACCAGTCATCCAGACGATATACGGTAGAATCAAATGTAACCCTGTCGCCTGTTTTCCACCCTTTTACACCTTTACCGGTTTCAGCTATAATCCCCGAAGCTTCATGCCCCATGATCAGCGGCGGTATTCTGCGCCCAGTGCTTCCGTCAAGTCCGTGAACATCCGAACCGCATATCCCACAGGCTCGCACTTTCACCAATACCTCACCCCCTCCTGGTACAGGATCAGGAACATCTTTATATACAAGATGATTGTAACTTTCCAGGACCAGGGCTTTCATAGATGGAACAGGATCAAAATATTCACCGGCATCTGCCGGTCTTATGACAAATATAATAAAAACAGAAATGGCTATTAAGAGTTGTTAGTATATTTACAAACAAAAGAATCTCTGATGGAAAAGTTCTATACTCTGATAACAGGCGGCAGTTCAGGTATAGGAAAAGCATTTGCAGTCGAATGTGCGAAACGTGGCATGAATACCCTGCTTGTGGCACTGCCCGGACCAGAGCTCGAACAGACTGCAGATGAAATAAGTTCTGCATATCCCGTGGATGTAAGACACCTGGCAGTTGACCTTACAAGCATTGATGCCCCGGAGAAAGTTTACAGCTGGTGCACTGACATGAATTTCCGGGTTAATTTCCTGATCAATAATGCCGGTATAACGGGAACGACCCTCTTCGAAAACTCGGAACCTGAGTACAACGACCTTCGTATCATGCTTAATGTAAGAGCAATGGCGATGCTAACAAGGTATTTCATTCCTGTTCTGAAAGAAATTCCCGGGAGCAGAATCCTCAACATCGGGAGCATGTCAGGGTTTTTCCCCGTACCATACAAGACAATCTATTCTGCAACAAAGGCATTCGTGCTGAGTTTTTCAAAAAGTTTGTCCAAAGAACTTGCAAGCTCCGGCATCGGTGTTTTCATTGTCTGCCCTAATGGTGTGGAGACCAATACCTTGACATCTTACAGAATTCGGACTCACCGGATCTGGAGCAAACTCACAACGATAACACCCGAAAGGCTGGCAAAAGAATCCCTCGACAGGGTAGAGAAAGGGAAAAAGGTGTTCGTACCGCTTTTCATGAACAGACTATTGCTGTTTACGGGAAAACTGCTTCCCGACAGTATAATAATGAATCTCCTCGAAAGGGAATTCCGGGAAGAGTTGAAATACTGATTAATTATCCGAATGGGAGGTAAAAAAATATTTGTGACAGGAGGAACGGGACTCTTAGGCAGCCACCTCTTATTTTCACTTGCTAATAGCAGAGAAAATGTCCGTGCAACCTACCGGCAAAAGAAAAAGATTGAAATTGTCAGAAAAGTGTTTTCTTATTACTGCGCTGATCCGGGCGAACTTATCAGCCGGATTGAATGGGTTGAATCAGATCTGGCAAATATTGACAGTCTTAAGAATCTGATGAACGGATCTGAACATGTATATCATTGTGCAGCAACGGTTTCGTATGAGAGTTCAGGAAGAGCCGCACTTATAAGAAATAATACGGAGCTTACCGCGAGGATAGTAAAAAGCTGCCTTGAAACCAGGACCGCGAAGCTATGTCATGTAAGCTCTGTTGCCGCCGTTGAATCTGCTACTGAGGACAGAATGACAGATGAATCGCTGAAATGGAACGACTCCATACATCACAATGCTTATGCTGTAAGCAAGTATCTTTCCGAGATGGAAGTCTGGAACGCCATCAGAAAAGGTCTCAACGCAGTGATCGTCAATCCATCTATTATACTGGGTCCAGGATTCTGGGACAGCGGAAGCGGACTTTTCTTTTCGAGAACTGCAAAAGGGATGTTGTTCCATTCCAGCGGTGTTAAAGGATATGTTGAGGTCAGGGATGTTGTAAAATCGATGATCACCCTGATGAACAGCCCGGCAGGCGACGAAAGGTTCATCATATCATCGGAAAACATATCTATAAAAGAATTATTTTCAATGATCGCACGGGGTCTCAATGTCAGAAGGCCATTCATTTCTGTTCCGGAGATCCTGGCAGGACCTGCAAAGGCCGGAATAAATCTCCTTACGAAGATCAGGGGAAAGGAAGGGGTGATTACCGCAGATATAGTCAATGCAGCATTTTCAAAAATATTCTACGACAACAGTAAAATAAGAATGACTACAGGAATTTCCTTTATCCCGGTCCGCCAGGCGGTTGGGGAGATTTGCCGGATCTACAAAGCTGAGGTGCAGCACCGCTGACCTATTCACTCAATAAGTACCACCACCATATCCATAACATTGGTCAGGGTCGGACCAGTATAAACATGACCGCCGGCAGATTTGAAGAAATGATATGAATCGTATTCCTTCAGGTAACTCACCGGGTCGATGCCCTGTTCAAGAGCATCGTGCAGGGTTTCCGAATCAACTACTGCCCCTGCCATTTCCGTATCTCCGTCATTGCCGTCGGTACCTGAAGCCAGCAGGGTAACACCGGGCATATCCTGCAGCCTAAGAGCTGCCATCAGCGCCAGGTGCTGGTTCCTCCCGCCCATACCTTTCCCCTCAACTTTTACCGTTGTTTCACCACCATAAAGGAGGCAAACCGGTCTCCTCAGTGTATTATTATTCCTGAAACTGTTAATTGTCTCCGAAATGGATGTAACTGCGCAATTAACATCTCCTTTCAGCTCTTCACCAACAATGAATGCATTGAATCCCAGATCTTCAGCTTTTTCTTTTGAGCCGTTAAGCGCAGTCCGGTTATTACCGGCTATGTAAGTAAAGGAGTCTTTAAAAACCTCGTCTCCCGGTTTTGGTGTTTCGGGCCCGAGACACTGTGCTCCTTCATAAAGGTAACCCAGGATACTTGCCGGCACCTGACTGATGATCCGGTAGTCCTCAAGAACACGGAGTGCTTCTCTGAATGTCGAGTTGTCGGGAACAGTCGGCCCCGACGCAATTATATCAAGGGGATCGCCCGACACATCTGATATTATGATGTTAATAAAGGATGCCGGCCAGATATGCCTTGCAAGCTGCCCTCCTTTGACCTTAGACAAATGCTTTCTGACACAATTTATCTCATTTATATTTGCACCGCATTTTACCAGAAGCTCATTCATCCTGATAATCTCAAAACTAACTGATCTTTCGGGGACATCAGCAAGCAGCGATGACCCGCCTCCTGAAAACAAACAGATAACCAGGTCGTTCTCCCCTGCCTCCTTTACAAGATCGATTATTTCGGCGGTTGCTCTGAAGCTGTTCTCGTCAGGTACAGGATGACCGGCTTCAGTCACTTTTACATGCCTGAGCCTGCAATAATGTCCGTATTTGACTACGATATGGCCTCCGGCTATTTTGTCGCCAAGGAGGTGCTCCACAAAATGTCCCATTGCGGCACTTGCTTTCCCTGCACCGATAATATATATTTTGCCAATCCTGTCCAGATCGTAATACCTGTTTCCTAAATGCAGTACGTTACCTTTTAATGACAAATGGCTCTCAATGAGTTTACCAGGCAGTACGCTGGTAACTCCCGCTATAAAGATCTGTTTCGCTGTTTCCCGCCAATTCATCCTTGATTAATTTGGTCAGTAAATATTTTCTGTTTTGGGTTACTACAGAATAAACACTGAGGCAATCCATACACATGCAAATACGACAACACCCATTACAAAAGTTGATGAAGAATAGACTCTTAAAGTTGTATTGATATCAAGCTCGGCAAAATTTGATATTACCCAGAAATAGGAATCGTTTGCATGAGAAATAACCATTGAACCTGCTCCCATTGAAAGCATGGTGAACAGTCTGCCTGCTTCTGAATCCAGACCAAGCATCTGCAGCATAGGTGCCACAAAGGATGCTGTTGTAATAATAGCAACCGTTGATGAACCCTGTGCAGTCTTCATCAGAGCAGCAATAAGGAATGGAACCAGGAGACCTATGTTTGTCCCTGCAAGCACCTTTCCAAGCGCCTCTCCGATTCCGGTTTCCTTTATCACCATACCGAACATCCCTCCCGCGGCTGTTACGATCAGAATCGGTCCTGCTTTTTCAATAGCATCAGAAAAAACATCATTCATTGATGATATTGTCTTCTTTCTCAGCAAGAAAAGAGAAAGTATTACTCCGATAGCCAGGGCAAAAACAGGTTCTCCCGGGAATTTAAATATCCTGAAGAGAATGCCTGAACCATCCTTATCGAAAAGATTTAGTAATGATTTGATAGTAATTAAAAGCAGCGGGATAACTATCGGAAGGAATGACATAAATGCCGATGGCAGTTCAATGCCTGTTTTCTGTGGATCAATCTCAATATCTTTTGCAGGCTGGTAGTTTCTGTTCCTTATCATCAGCCTGCTCCAGAACCATGCTGCCAGAGCTCCGGGTACTGCAAAGAGAACACCTATAATGATCAGGTTGCCAACATTGACATTGAATATCCCGGCGGCAGCCAGAGCGCCCGGATGGGGCGGGATTAGGCAGTGAACAGAATAAAGAGAGGTGGCAAGGACTGTAGCCATGAAAGGCATCGCGATTTTCGATTTTGAGCTGAACGACTTTGCAAGTCCGCTTAAAATGATATATCCCGAATCACAGAAGATCGGTAATCCCGTTATAAATCCTGTAATCCCGATAGCCTGTGCACTCCTGTGCTGTCCTGTTTTGGACAATATGTAACCTGCAATGCTCAGAGTGGCTCCGGTCTTGTCGAGGGTGATCCCGATAATTGCTCCGAAGATTATAAGGAATCCTATGGATGCCATGGTGTTGCCGAAACCTTCTTTTATTGTACCAATTATAGTGTCAGGGGGTAAGGTGGTGAAAGCCAGGAAGACTGAAACCAGGAAAAGTGCGATGAAAGCTTTCAGTTTGAGGGTTGATGTAAGTATAATTATAGCAATTATACTTAATGCAACAAGCAGTGAAACGACTACAAGATTCATCAGTTCAGCAATTTCAATTGAAAGATAATATTAATCCGGCTAATAACCCAGATGGATCTCACTTAACGATTTTACTGCACGATCGGAAAAGAAATCACTGGCGGCAAATATCCTGAACAATCCTCCATCCTCACCAGCAGCGCTTTGAACAAGGAGGAATTCCTGCTGATCGTTCCTGTTAAAAACTTCAGAGTATGACACGGTGCATCTGTAACCGTCAAGGCCTGCAATACACATTATCCCTGTCTTAATGTTGTTTCCGTCAGCCGGGAAGTAATCCCCGAGGATCTCTTTCACCAGCACACCGGTAAAGGGCTGGGTGCTGTGAATCCCTCTGCCCCTGCCATAAAAAATCGTGTTGAAGGTTTCTTTATGGAAAGTACCGGGAATGGATGAAATTTCACCGCATGGTTTCCGGTTGTGAAATATTTTAATTAATGATGAGTACATTGGTGACATACCTCTGACTACCTTGAATGAGACAGGGAATGATTTTACCGTAATCCTGACAGGATTTGAGATATTCCTTTCCGTTATCAGGTCGCCTGCTGCAACAACTTTACACTTGTCCGGAAGTGTCCAAAGCTCCTTTGTGCTGGAAGGTACTATCCGCGACACACCAGTGGCAATGAGGATTTTATGGAGATTATTGGGATAAAATATCTCTCCCCAGCTGAAAACCGTTTTTTCCCCCTCTTCATTTTCAACCTCCACGAACATATCTATTATCTGACCGAATTCGCCTGCATTTTTCTTCTTTATCATCCTCTTTTCGAGAATATCGAACAGCGAATATCCGTCATATCTGAAAGCTCCTGTGAATCTGTCACCGCCTGCAGAACTGTCAAGCAATGTTTCCTTGACAATAACAGAACGAAGCGGCAAAGCTGAAAAGTCCACTTCTCCCGGACTTTCAATCTCTCCATCGACGACTATTTTTCCATAAGGAAGAGTGAAAGTTCCCGTATTATCGTAGAAATTGTTGGTCATATCTGTTGAATCAATAAACCCGGCAATTGGAACGGTTGCTGATCCGGAGAATTTTGCATTATTCCGGTTACAGGCTGTTAAACATAATAAAACCACAGCAAGAATTATATGTTTTTTCATAATTGAGGATTTTTTCTTTTATCCGAAAAACAGATATGCAACCAGAATTGCCGCCGTGAAGCCTACGAGGTCGGCAAGAAGACCGCAACCTACTGAATAACGCGTGTTTTTTATCCCTACCGAGCCAAAATAGACCGCAAGAATATAAAATGTGG
>JADDYF010000345.1 GCA_015712185.1 Bacteroidales bacterium | reverse complement strand
GCCTTCATTTAATTAAGTTTATAAGCGGTATTTAGATGAAGAGGAATATTTGTGATGTGCCTTCTTTTTTTGTTGATTCATTGCCCGATATTACAAATACAGATTGCAGGGAACTGCTTCGGTATGTTGAAATAAATGCAGTTGCATCAGACATTTTTGTATGGTTAAGACAGTTACGCATTGCACCTTACAGTTTTGATGTTGTCGATAATAGATGTAAGAAATCACCTGATTACATCATTCAAAATTTACCCCCGCTAAAAATATCCACCCACTTTTATTAGCATTTCATATAAAAGAATTTGAGGAAAATTCTTTTATAACAGGTCGTTATTGTGAACCTATTAATTCACCGGTTAACTTGTACATAGGGATATGTATATTAAGTACAGAATTAAAGAGAAAGCCGCAAACACTATATTATGGTGCAAGATAAAAGGCTATTTTAATACTGATATATCTTCACGGGGATTCTTCTTTATTTTTTCTGTAGTTAACAAGATTATGATGGAAAGGCAACTATGTAATTTAAAAAGGTTATCTGAGTTGTCAGCTGCAGGAAAAGTTAAAACCAAAATGTATGATCTGAAAAATTACTTTGTCAAATCCGGAATTCACTGGTGGATATTTTGCCGTCGTCATAATTGTAAAGGATTAATAACATAAAATTACCAGTTGATGATTTGTGGAAACATAGAAGATTATCAATTAAACCGGACACATTCTTTTATTTCTGCAATAAATTATCAGGAATAGTTTCTGCCAGAGTCTTCTCATTCTCGACTATAAAAGGTTCATATACAGTTAGTAACAAGAATTTATGAACTGGTTATGAACCGGTAAAATGGGAAAACATAACTTGAATTGAATCTATTTTCTCATTTTTAAACAACACAACACCTTCATCATTTAATTGGTGAAGGTGTTTTGTTATCAATTTGAAGCGTTACATGACCGGTAATATCGCGACATAGTACATAATCCTTTCCTATTTGCCACTTCATAATCATCTCTGATTACACTTTTATCGGTGATAGAAAGGTCTGGCATATTTGGGTTTACATAATGGTATGATCTTGAACAAGATCAGCTTTGGAATTGTTTTATAATATTCATTATAAGAAATACATAGAAAGGAGACGACCATGAGCGAACCCGACGAATTTCTTTCTGGTACCATCAATCACCACGTCAGGGCGGAGGAAGCAATACACAATGGAGACCCATTACCACGACTTGAAATGTGGTCAAGAAAGGATCCGGTTACCCTGTTCGGAGCATGGGGACCCTGTAAAAGCGGATCAGAAGAGGTGACCCGGATCTCCCGATGGGTTGCGTCACAATTCTCTGACTGTACCGCATACAGCTTTGAATTAGTTGCAGCCGGCGTCAGTGGAGATATGGCCTATACTGTGGGGTACGAACACTCATTAAGGTCTGTGAATGGTGGCCCAATCGAGCCAGGTACTTTACGTGTTACCCACATTTACCGAAGAGAGAACGGTGAATGGAAAATAGTACACCGCCATGGAGATGTACTCCCAATCGATCAAAGTCCTCCAGCCGGGACATCGGCGACATAAGCATTACAAGCTATATATAAACGACATTAAATAACATAGTTATGAATGCTTCCATTTTAGATGTAATTGTGGTTGGTGCAGGACACGCAGGATTAAGCATCAGTTATCACCTGAAGGATCTTCACCTGAGTCATCTGGTACTTGAGAAAGGTAGAATCGGGGATACATGGTATAATCAACGCTGGGATTCGTTTAAACTAAACACGCCAAACAAATGGAATTTGTTACCCGGACGAGAGAATATGTTTCCTGATTCAGAAGGATTATGTTCAGCATCAGAGTTTGCTGCCTTTCTTGAAGGGTACTCTGCAAAATTCCAATTGCCGGTAATTGAGAATTGCGAAGTAGTATCGGTTGAATGTGTTCCCGGATCAAAAAAGTTTTTTGTTTACGTTGCAGAAAATGGTACTGCTAAAAATTACCTGTGTAAACAGATTGTGGTTGCTTCTGGTGCACAGAATTTAAAAAGAATTCCATCATTTGTCAGGAACATATCAACCGATATCGTTCAATTGCATACAAGTGAATACAGGAATGCATCTGCGCTACCTGATGGAGCCATCCTCGTTATAGGTAGTGCACAGTCAGGTACTCAGATTGCTGAAGATTTAATTGTCGGCGACAGAAAAGTATTCATTTCAACCAGCCAGGTTCCCAGGGTTCCAAGAAGATACCGCGGTAAAGACATTGTGGATTGGCTTGTAATGTCAGGCTTCTACGATCTGCAAACAATTGAGGTTACCGATCCCCTGATTTTTAAGATGAAACAACCACAGATTTCGACCGTTGGTTTGCAGGGACATACTTTAAGTTTACAGGCACTTTCGCGTGATGGAGCAGTTATTCTGGGGAAAACAGAAAATACTGATGGCGTTACCATTATTCTTCAGCCAAATGCAGCGACAAATATCAGATTTGCAGATGAATTCTCAAAAAAAATGAAACGGATGATTGATGACTACATCCAAAAATCTCAATTATATGCACCGCCACCTGAAGAGGACCCTGATGATGACCCTGTTGAAGCAGCTTCATTTGCATCTGATTCTACATCTCTGAATCTTAAAAAAAACAATATAACTTCTATTATCTGGGCAACAGGATTTGTCGGTGATTTTTCATATCTGAAACTTCCTGTTTTCAATGGTAATGGAATGCTCAGTCACAAAAATGGAGTTTCCGAAATAGATGGATTATATTTTCTGGGATTACCATGGCTTCGTAAAAGAAAATCCGGGATCATTTTAGGTATTGAAGAAGATGCCAGATTCATGGCCAACCAGATATTGGAACATTCCGGCAACTAAAATTAGTCTCTGAAAAATCAACTTATTGCCAATATTTCAGCTATTTTTTCCCTGGGTGAAACCGGTTTCGATAGATAATCGATAGTGGGTTCAACCGAATGATCGCAGCATCCCTGCTTTTCTCTAAAGCTCCTTAAAATTATCCAATGAACTTAATCAGTTCCTGGTCCGACATTATGTGCCTCTTCACCTTCTGCAAACTTAAAGAACTGAACATAAGCTTCAATATATTCTCTTCCCGCTTCAACATTATTGACATCAAAATTCTTTAAAGACATCACTTTTTCAAATCGTTCCGTCAGTTCCGGCATGTCATCTTTTGAGATCATACCTTTAAGGGGTGTTAAGTCACCTGTTTCTATTGATTTATCAGCTGCCAGGACTTTCTCATCAATGGGCGTGCCTGAAGGTTTCACACCGGTAAAAGGTACACCTTCTCCGGCTCTATGGATTCTTACAAGAGTATCAAAAAAGTACTTTTCAGAGAGTTCTTCTGCTTCAGGGCTTAATCCCTTCACTTTCATCACCAGGCTAAATACATCCCTGATCTCGGATTCATTTGCGGCTGAAATCCATTTCAGTGCATAGTTCACATTGTTTTGTACCAATGCTTTTCTTGCATCAGCAATAAGCGGGCCATCCATTGTGTCGCAGTGTGCATAGGCCACATTTGCCGACAGGATCCACAATGCGAGAATCGATAAAGATACTAAACCGGTCCTTACTTCTCTTTTACTTTTCCGGTTACTATTCAGGGCACCGGTTTCAACTTTCTTTTCAATTGTTTTCATAAGATAAATTTTAATTATTAAATAATTTTTAAGATCTATTTCGATTCAAAATTACTATGTGGAAAAGAGTAAGTCGCTCCAGGTTATAAATTGGGACTTAAAAAGTCATGTAAATAGTGCCCTGTTTATAAAGTGGGACGCGAAGATTTGGTATATAAAAATCGTGAGATGCCCGTCAGGTGGCTTTCTTAAATTGCGAAGGTGTTAAGCCAGTAGCTTGCTTAAGGATCCTGTTAAAAGCTGACTTTGAGTTAAAACCACATTCAAAGGCGATTCCTAACAAGGAATAATTCCTGAATTCAGGATCTTTAATTTTCTCTTTGAATGCTTCTACCCGGTATCTGTTGACAAAATCAAAGAAATTAAGATTAAATTGTTCATTGATCACCTGAGAAAGATAATGGCTGGAAATATTCAACTCTGCCGCTAATTGAGGAAGAGACAAGTCCGGATTTAAATATGATTTCGACGATTTCATATAGTCTGTCAACTTTTCGGCATGTTGTTTTGCCTCTGAACCGGTAAGTCTGGATCCTGAATATTTTGTCAGAATCTTTGCAGCTTCCGCTTCAATTAAATTATGTTGAGCAGAAAATATTACTTTTTGTTTCAACCCAAAATATCCTATCAGAATCACGAAAACGGATAACGACAGGAATAATCCATCTGTACAAAATACCATTGAAAACATGTTGAAAATATGATGAACCACCGTAACTGAAATTAAGGCAGTCCATACAATGCCAAAGACAAGTACAAGCTTTCTGATCCAATAAAGATCAATGTTCGCAGGATTAGAAAAATTATTAAAAATATTTATATCAAGTCTTTTAAAAAGCCTGAATGTCAATAAAAAATAGACAGTTCCTGAAAAAGCTGTGAGGAGTAGAAATAATGAAAATAATAAAGGAGTATTATTGCCCGGAGTAACTTTATAAATATCAAGCCTCTGTGAAATAACAGGATTAAAGGAAGAAATAAAAATATACAGATTGAAAAAAACAAATGGGATCAGATGTCCAACATCTTTCCATGAGAGCAGACTTCCATCAGAAACCAGTATTTTAATATACAGATACAAAAATGGTCCATGCAACATTAAGAGGGATATCAGGCTGATTGACAATAATTGAAATCGGGTGAATAATTCATGTGAGTAGAAAGCATACACACCGATAAAAGATCCAAGATATATTAACCATAAGATCAGTATTTTATCATGAAGAGCCCGGGGCTTCTTCTGAAATAGCAGAATCGTAAAGAAGAATGCATTAAATGAGGCTATCAGGAAAACAAATTTCATAATTGCAAAAGTACAATTCTTTCCGGTCACGCAGGATGGAGAAGCCACTTGTTTATTACCTATATGCAGAATGATTTTTGTAAAACCAATAGGGAATTGTATGTCAAAGGGGCAGAAAAAGATACAGGCAGGCTCGGGAGTTTTCTCACCCCGGCTTCGCCCTCCGAAGTCCCGCCTTTGCGGGAAGAAGACGGGCTTTTTATTTTCGGCGGGTTACGTCGGGAGTCGTTTTCATTAGCATTACAAAAAGAAGTACAAAACATTTTCGGACAGACTTATGTTGATATACCCGGAGGTGGATTAAACAACATATAGTTTAAATCCTTTTTATTAAATTAGCTTCAAGACGCAGTTCCTGTTTAATGACTGTTTAATAAGAAATATAATTTAGAAAAAATAAGTTTATTTTAGCACTAACTTGACCTTAATATTAAATTGATTGAAACTATATATAAAAAATATGGTTTGCATCCGCTGCCAGATGGTTGTTAAATCAGAACTGGAAAAACTTGGACTGCATTATGTTGATGTAAAAATCGGGGAAGCAGACATAATCGATAATATCCAGCCGGAGCAATTGCAGAAGCTGGATAAAGGTTTAAGAAAATACGGACTGCTCCTGATGGATAATAAGAAAAGCATCCTGGTTGAGAAAATAAAGAATGTAATTATCGAATTAGTGCACTATAGAGAAGAGCAAATAAAGGTAAACCTCTCAGACTACCTGAGCGAAAAGATAAATTATAATTATACCTATCTTGCCAACCTTTTTTCAGAGGTCAAAGGTATTACTATCGAAAAATTTTATCTGACACATAAGATTGAAAAGGTAAAAGAACTGATTGTGTATGACGAGCTTAATCTTACTGAAATAGCGTACAGGATGCACTACAGCAGTGTTGCCCATTTGTCAAATCAATTTAAGAAATTTACCGGTCTTACCCCTTCACACTTCAAGAAACTCAGAAATAAGAGGCGAGGCACTCTTGAAGATGTGTGAATTATGTAAATAATTACAGGAATTATGTAATACAAATTCACCATTGTTACGCGTATTTTACTGACTGATCTGATAGTCAGATATTGAAAATGCGTCAATGTAGTCCCGGGTGTTTTAGTACAAAACAATTTTAATTAAAATCTGAAACATCAGGATTCTTTCAACTTGAAGGATAGGGCTACTGTACAAATAAAATATTAAAATGAAAATATTATTGATTTACCCGCAGTGCCCCGATTCCTTCTGGAGCTTCAAACATGCGTTGAAGTTTATATCTAAAAAGGCAGCGGTTCCACCTCTTGGATTAATTACCGTATCGGCAATGCTCCCGTCAACATGGCAGAAAAGACTGGTGGATATGAATATTGAAACACTCCGGACAAGCGACATTCAATGGGCGGATTATGTTTTTATAAGCGCCATGTACATTCAGAAAGAATCACTAAACGAAGTAATTGATCTATGTAGAAAACTTAATAAGAAAATTGTTGCAGGCGGCCCCCTCTTCACGCAGGAATACAGCAATTATCCGAAAGTTGATCATTTTATTCTGAACGAAGCAGAAATTACTTTGCCCCTTTTTTTAAATGACTTAAGTGCAGGACAGGCCCGGAGAGTGTATAAGACCGGTGAATATGCCGATATATCATTGACGCCGACACCCGATTACCATTTGTTAGCAAGGGAAAAGTACGCCTATATGAATATTCAGGTTTCACGCGGATGTCCTTTTTCATGCGATTTTTGTGAAATTACATCACTTCTGGGTCATAAGGTCAGGATGAAAGATACTCGTCAGGTTATAGAAGAGCTTGAAGTGCTTTATAATCTTAACTGGCGTGGTGCAGTATCAATTGTTGACGATAATTTTATTGGAAACAAAAAAGCAATAAAGTACGATTTGCTTCCTGCCATGAAGAAATGGATGCAAATGCATAAATATCCATTTGAGTTTACAACCCAGGCCTCAATTAATCTTGCTGATGACGATGAACTAATGTCACTGATGATTGAAACGGGGATTAACTCTACATTTATCGGTATCGAAACACCCGATGAAGTATCTCTGCAGGATTGTAATAAGATTCAGAATAAGAACAGGGACATGCTCGAGAGCGTGAAGAAAATGCAAAAGGCCGGATTTCAGGTCTCAGCCGGATTTATTGTAGGTTTCGACAGCGATTCACCAACCGTTTTTCAAAGGCAAATTGATTTTATCCAGCAAAGCGGAATTGTAACTGCAATGGTGGGGCTGTTAAACGCACCAAAAAACACTAAGTTATACCAGCGACTTAAAGCAGAGAACAGGTTAACAACTGAAGCCTCCGGGAACAACACTGACTCTTCTATGAATTTTATCCCCAAAATGAACTATAAGGAGCTATTGGAAGGGTATAAAAAAATAATTCAGAATATCTATGCAACCAGACCTTATTATAAAAGGTTACGACAGGCGCTATTGAATTATAATTGTCTTTACAGGAGACAGATGAAAGTCAATCTTGCACTTGTCAGTGCTTTCATTAAATCAGTTTTTATTATCGGCATTCTGAATAAAGGCAGACTCGCTTACTGGAAACTGGTCATATGGACATTTTTCAATCGCCCTAAATCGATAATCGATGCAATCACCTACACCGTTTATGGCTACCATTTCAGAACTATTTACGGCCTGAGAAATTGATTTGCCTTTATAATCCCGGATTGTGTTAATGTTATTAGTTCCCCGGTCAATCGTATAACAATTCAGTACATCTGCACATGTGAATCTCTGGCGAAAGTGATTTCTCTATGTATTCTTTGCTTTTTTCAGATCAACCGGCACTATTCCTGCCATTTCTCCTATAATGTTTACCAGGTCGGTTCCTGTTGGAATCACAATTTTAGCATTAGTCCCGAGTGATGCTTCAAGGGCCTCTAATTTTCGTAATAATTGGGCATTTCCGACAAAATATTTGTCAGCCGCTTCATTTACAAGTTTAATAGCTTCAGCTTCCCCTTCAGCATGCAGTATTTTCGACTGCTTATAACCTTCAGCTTCCTTAATCTTAGCGCGTTTAATGCCATCAGCAACAGTTTCCGCAGCTGTTGCAGAATCTATGGCCGCTATTTTTTCATTTTCAGCCTTTACCACCTTATTCATAGTATCCTGTACATCACTTGGCGGGTCAATTTCTTTCAACTCTGTCCTGACAATTTCAATACCCCAGGTTTGGGTTTCATTATGAAGTGTTTTATAGAGTTCGGCATTTATTTTCCCTCGTTCGCTATTAGCCGATTTAAGTGTAAGTGTACCAATAATATTACGCAATGTCGTCCGTGCAAGATTGACGATCTGCCATTTGTAATTATTAACATTGTAAATTGATCTTTTTACGCTTTCCTCATCGGCTCTCACCCTGAAATAGACCTGTGCATCCACGCTTGCATTCAGATTATCGTTTGTGATTATTTCCTGGGGTTGGGCGTCAACCATCTGTTCGGTTATATTTACCGGGAATAGTCTGTCAATAATCGGAATAATCAAGTGGAATCCGGGATTTGCAAAATTATGGTACTTTCCAAGTCTCTCGATAAGACCTCGCTGAGTTGGCCGTACAATTCTTATTCCCGCGAAGAATATCAATACTGCAGGAATTAAAAAATACAGATACAAATAGTTCATTTTAATTTCCTTTCTGTTTATTAGTAATAATGTAAAATTCAATAATTTAAGCAAAAGTATTTTAAATGGATATAAATAGTATTACACAATTCTGAATAATAATTACATCATTCACACATCAAAAAGCTAAGCGCACAATGCGCAAGTCTTCCGGGAATGTGTGAATGATGTAACTTATTCCCGGAACTATGTAATGGTTCCCGGATTAACAGGTTGCACCTTTGTTGACAGTAAAAGCCAGGGAATGATTTAAAATGATTTCGACCACCATAAAAAGCGGAGCTGAATAAATCAGAAATGAAATTCTTGAATTGGAATATTGAAAATTTATTCCGATTTCGCTAAAGCCTCGTCGGTCAAAGAAAGCTTCGGCTTTCGGTAATCGAAGGAGGGATTTTCATTTCAGAACAACAAAACACCTTCATTATTAAATTGGGGAAGGTGGTTTTTATCTATATGTCTGCTTCAGGAAAGGGAGTTATGAGAAAAAGAGGGCAGAATTTGTTTTTGTTTCTGTAATGCACTATATTTGGTGCATAACAGAAATAAGATGAATTTCATTGAATTCAGAAACAGGTTTCTATCCCTGGCATGCTTTACCACAAACCAGGTGTATGCATCGTATCCCGGGTTCAACAGGAACAATCTGGGACGCTGGGTAAGGCAGGGTTACCTTGTCCGGCTTAGGCAGGGTTATTATGCCTTCCCTGAATACAGGGAGTCAGCAGAATTTGCTCTCTATTTTGCTAACGTAATATACAAGCCCTCTTACATTTCGTTACATGCTGCTTTGTCATTCTACGGGATTATCCCCGAAGCTGTACCCGGGATAACAAGCGTTACAACACTTAAGACAATAACCTTCAGCAATGATTTTGGTGAGTATTCATATAAGAATATCAAGCCTGAAATGATGTTCGGATATGATCTGAGAGAGATGGAAGGCGGCAGACGAATAATGCTTGCCACACCGGAGAAGGCATTGATAGACCTGCTCTATCTTTATCCATTTTATAATACAGAACGAGACCTTAAAGATCTGCGTCTCGATGAATCTTATATGGAGGAAGACTTTAATGCAGAAAGATTAATGGAATTCACTGACCGTATTGGCAGCAAAGCTCTCAGTAGCCGCGTTAATATACTAAGAAAAGTACATAACCTTTAGCGGGAACTATATGGTAGAACTGAACTTAATAAAGAATTATTACCCGGAGCAAGTCAGGAATAATCCTCTTCTCAGCAAAAGCATGATGAAGGAGTATATTCAGTTGTCAATTCTCGACTACCTGTCCACGACACAATACATCCGCAACCTTATTTTAATTGGCGGTACCAACCTTCGTCTGACAAAGGGTATAGACAGATTTTCAGAAGATCTGGACTTTGACTGTAAAGAGATTGACAAAGTGGAGTTCCTGCAAATGAGTGATGACGTCATGCTTTTCCTTAAAAGAAACGGATATAAAGCAGAATCCAGGGACAAGGAGAGTCCAAAACTGACGGCATTCAGAAGAAATATTTATTTTCCTGAGTTCCTTTTTGATATGGGATTTTCAGGACACAGGGATGAAAGGTTCCTTATAAAAATAGAAGCTCAGGATCAGGGAGTAAACTATACCCGGGAAATGAAAAATATCAGAGGCTGTGGTTTCTACTTCCCATTTCCTGTGCCTCCTGACGCTGTACTATGCGCGATGAAAGCAACAGCCCTTTTGGAAAGAGGAAAGGGTCGTGATTTCTACGACCTGATGTTTCTTCTGGGTCAGACGAAGCCTGATTATGACTTCCTTGCAAAGAGGACCGGTATAATAAATGCAGGTGAGTTAAAGGCTGAAGTTAGAAAGTTACTTAAGGTTACTGACATGAAAACCAAAGCCAGGGATTTTGAACATCTGCTGTTCAATAA
>JADDYF010000309.1 GCA_015712185.1 Bacteroidales bacterium | reverse complement strand
TTGATGCCAGAGTAGCTCAGGGGTAGAGCACTTCCTTGGTAAGGAAGGGGTCAGGGGTTCAATTCCCCTCTCCGGCTCAACGAGAACTAAACAAATTTGTGAATAAGATATAGATAAACTTAATTTAATACGCTTGGAGTTATGGCAAAAGAAAAATTTGACAGGTCTAAACCGCACGTAAATATTGGTACAATCGGTCACATTGACCATGGTAAAACCACACTTACATCAGCAATCACCATGGTTCTTGCAAAACAGGGACTTTCAGAGATCAGAACATTCGAATCAATTGATAATGCTCCCGAAGAAAAGGAGAGAGGTATAACAATTAACACCGCTCACGTTGAATACCAGACAGCAAAACGTCACTACGCACATGTCGACTGTCCGGGACACGCTGATTACATCAAAAACATGGTTACAGGTGCTGCGCAGATGGACGGAGCTATTCTTGTGGTGGCAGCAACAGACGGCCCTATGCCTCAGACACGCGAACATATCCTTCTCGCACACCAGGTTAACGTGCCGAAAGTGCTTGTCTTTATGAACAAAGTCGACATGGTTGACGATGTGGAACTTCTTGATCTTGTCGAGATGGAAGTACGCGAACTGCTCAATTTCTACAAATTCGATGGTGATAATGCACCTGTTATCCGTGGATCCGCACTTGGTGCAATGCACGGTGAGAAGAAATGGGAAGAAAAGGTAATTGAACTGATGGACGCTGTTGATACATATATCCCGATTCCTCCGCGCGATAACCAGAAGCCATTCCTTCTTCCTGTTGAAGACGTGTTTTCAATCACCGGACGTGGTACAGTTGCCACAGGCCGTATCGAAACAGGTGTGGTTGTAACAGGTGATGAACTGGAAATGATTGGCCTGGGTGCAGAAAAGCGTAAAACAATATGTACTGGCGTTGAGATGTTCCGCAAGATACTCGACAGAGGTGAAGCAGGTGATAACGTAGGTCTTCTACTCCGTGGCGTTGATAAGAAGGAGATTAAAAGGGGTATGGTACTTGCCAGACCAGGTTCTATCACACCACATACCAGAATAAAGGCTGAGATTTATGTTCTCAAGAAGGAAGAGGGTGGTCGTCATACTCCATTCCATAATAAATATCGTCCCCAGTTCTATGTGAGGACACTTGATATTACCGGTGAGATCACTCTGCCGGAAGGTACCGAAATGGTTATGCCAGGCGACAATGTAACAATAACTGTGGATCTTATTTATCCTGTGGCTATCAATGTTGGCTTGCGTTTTGCAATCCGTGAAGGCGGAAGAACTGTTGGTGCCGGGCAGGTTACTGAAATACTTGAATAGGAGACTTAAATGCACAGAGGCAGAATCGCGGCAATTCGTGAATCTGCAAGGTGCCGCCAGATTTTTTACGGGTGTAGCTCAGTTGGTAGAGCACTGGTCTCCAAAACCAGGTGTCGGGAGTTCGAGTCTCTCCTCCCGTGCAAACAATTAATAGTATGAGTTTAAAAAGTTATTTTCAGGAATCATTCACAGAACTGGTACATAAAGTTACATGGCCTACGTTGAGCGAACTTCAGAATAGTGCTGTACTTGTACTGGTTGCTACTCTTATCATAGCTCTTATCGTTGCTGCGATGGACTTCTCTTTCAGCAGGATAATGGAATTCATATACAATATATTATACTAAAGCGGAGAACGCATCAGATGAGTGAGAATATAAAGAAGTGGTACGTGCTGAGGGCAATAGGCGGGAAGGAAAAAAAAGTAAAAGAGTATATTGATAATGAAGTGGTGCGTCTGAAGCTTCAGGATTTTATTTCGCAGGTACTAATCCCGACTGAAAAAGTATACCAGATCAGATCAGGGAAAAAGATAAGCAAAGAGAGAACTTTCTTCCCCGGTTATGTGCTTGTTGAGGCAATTCTTGAAGGAGAAATACCTCACCTTCTCCGCAATGTGCCAAATGTGATCGGTTTCCTTGGCTCACAGGATGGGGAACCTGTTCCCCTCCGTAAAACCGAAATCAACAGGATACTGGGGAAAGTGGATGAATTAAATGCAAGCGATGAAGAACTAAACGTCCCGTTTTTTGTTGGAGAATCGGTAAAGGTTATTGACGGTCCTTTCAACAGCTTTACGGGGATTATTGAAGAAGTGAATGAAGAAAAGAAGAAGCTTAAAGTAATGGTAAAGATCTTTGGCAGAAAAACACCACTGGAATTAAGCTTCATGCAGGTAGAAAAGGAGAATTAACAGAAGATATTGACAGTTATAATAAAATATAATGCTTCCTGAATAATTGTCAAGCTCTCGCAATAAACACGCAAATTTTAAATTATGGCAAAAGAAGTTGCTGGATTAATCAAGTTACAGATTCGTGGCGGAGGAGCTAATCCATCTCCACCTGTCGGTCCTGCTCTGGGCTCGAAAGGTGTAAATATCATGGATTTCTGCAAGCAATTTAATGCGAGGACCCAGGACAAGGCTGGAAAAGTTATTCCGGTAGTGATAACAGTATATACCGACAAATCATTCGATTTTGTTACAAAAACACCGCCGGTTGCTGTTCAGCTGCTGGAGGCAGCCAGGTCGAAGAAAGGTTCAAAAGAACCAAACAGGGACAAGATTGCACAGGTCACCTGGGACCAGGTCAAAACAATTGCCAAGGATAAGATGGAAGACTTGAACTGTTTCACAGTAAAGTCTGCAATGAAGATGGTAGCCGGCACTGCCAGAAGTATGGGAATAACTGTCAAAGGTGATTTCCCGGTGAATATTTAACTGGAAACAAAATGACTAAGCTTACCAAAAACCGCAAGTCTGCCCTCGAAAAACTGGAGAGGGACAAACTTTATACATTGAAAGAGGCATCTGTTATGGTCAAGGAGATAACCAAAACCAAATTTGATGCTTCGATCGATCTGGATGTCAGGTTAGGTATAGATCCCAGAAAATCCAACCAGATGGTTCGGGGCGTTGTTTCTCTTCCTCACGGGACAGGAAAATCAACACGAGTCCTTGTCCTTTGTACTCCCGATAAGGAAAAGGAAGCTAAAGACGCCGGAGCCGATTATGTTGGTCTTGATGAATTTGTCGAAAAGATCAAAGGAGGCTGGACAGACGTGGATGTTATAATAACTATGCCATCTGTAATGGGAAAAGTCGGTCAGCTGGGTAGGATTCTCGGTCCTCGCGGACTGATGCCGAATCCTAAAAGTGGTACTGTTACTATGGAGATTGGAAAGGCTGTAAAGGAAGTGAAGCAGGGTAAAATTGATTTCAAGGTTGATAAAAGCGGGATCATACATGCTTCAATAGGAAAAGTCTCCTTCGAACCTCATAAGATTGCTGAGAATGCAAAAGAGTTTATTGCAATGGTAAACAAGCTTAAACCGGCCTCTGCAAAAGGAACATATATAAGAAGTATGTTCCTTTCAAGCACTATGAGCCCCGGTATTAAGATTGACCCGAAAGGTTTTGATGAATAATCGGTGTAAACTCGGAAAGAAACTATGAGAAGGGAAGAAAAGAACGCAATCATTGACAGCCTTGCTGAGAGAATAAAAGAGTACAGCCATTTCTATCTGACTGATACTGCTCAGCTTAATGCAGCTGATACAAGTGACCTGAGAAGAAAGTGCTTTGAAAACGACATAAAGCTTGTTGTCGTAAAGAACACTCTGCTTAAAAGGGCACTTGAGCAGTCTAACGGTAACTTTGAAGAACTCTATCCGGTTCTCAAAGGTACAACGTCCATCATGTTCGCTAATACCGGAAACAGCCCTGCTAAACTTATCAAGGAATTCCGGAAGAAACATGATAAACCTGTTCTTAAAGGCGCATACGTTCAGGAATCAGTATATCTCGGCGATAATATGCTCGATACACTGATCTCCGTCAAAACCAAACAGGAAATCATCGGAGATATTATCCTTCTCCTTCAAACTCCTGCCAGGAACGTTATATCAGCCTTACAATCAGGTGGTAATAAAATACATGGTGTTCTCGGGACACTGGCAAAAAAATAAAATATTTGAAGTATTATCAAATTTAAATTCATAAAAAATGGCAGATCTTAAGAAATTTGCAGAAGAACTGGTTAACCTGTCTGTTAAAGAGGTAAATGAACTGGCGAAAATCCTTAAAGAGGAGTATGGTATTGAACCGGCTGCAGCAGCAGTAACCGTTGCAGGACCCGCTGCAGGAGGCGAAAAAGCCGCTGCTGAAGAAAAAACAACTTTTGATGTCATCCTGAAAGCTGCAGGTGGCCAGAAATTACAAATCGTAAAGCTTGTTAAAGATATTACCGGGCTTGGACTGAAAGAAGCCAAGGCAGTCGTTGACGCTGCTCCGTCACCTGTAAAAGAAGGTGTTTCAAAAGAAGAAGCTGAAACTATTAAAGGTAAACTGGTTGAAGCAGGAGCTGAAGTTGAACTTAAATAAGCTATACCTGGTATCCGGGTTGCAGGTTTAGTCCCGACTATCCGGGACTAAGCCTTTTGTTCTTTTAAATTACAGGTTCACTTAATCTTTTATTAAATGTCTTCAAAAAGTACAGAAAGAATAAGTTTTGCATCAAGGAAGAGTCCTCTTGAATATCCTGATTTCCTGGAGGTTCAGTTAAAATCTTTTGGTGAATTCTTCCAGCTCGGGACGACTCCTGAGAATAGAAAAAAGGAAGGACTGTTCAAAGTATTTACCGAAAATTTCCCCATAACCGATACAAGGAATAATTTCGTTCTGGAATTTCTGGATTATTACATTGATCCGCCCCGTTACACAATAGACGAATGTATTGAACGCGGACTGACGTTCAGCGTTCCCCTTAAGGCTAAGCTGAAACTCTATTGTACCGATCCCGAGCACGAGGATTTCGATACAGTAATCCAGGATGTTTATCTCGGAACTGTTCCCTATATGACAGAACGCGGTACATTCGTGATAAACGGAGCAGAGAGGGTTGTTGTATCCCAGCTGCACAGATCCCCCGGAGTATTCTTCGGACAGAGCATCCATGCCAACGGGACAAAACTATATTCGGCCAGAATCATTCCTTTCAAAGGTTCCTGGATTGAATTTGCAACTGACATCAATAATGTGATGTATGCTTATATCGACAGGAAAAAGAAATTACCGGTGACAACTCTTCTAAGGGCGATCGGATATGAGAGCGATAAGGAAATTCTCGAGATCTTCCACCTTGCTGAAGAACATAAAGTTTCAAAAACCAGCATTAAGAAGCTTATAGGCCGGAAACTGGCGGCAAGAGTACTTAAGACATGGGTGGAAGACTTTGTGGATGAAGATACCGGAGAGGTTGTATCAATTGAAAGAAATGAGGTTATACTTGACAGGGAAACTGTTATTGAACCGGAACATGTCGACCTGATAATTGATTCAGGTTCAAAAGCAATATTGCTCCACAGGGAAGATATTTCCCTGTCGGATTATGCAATTATATATAACACACTTCAGAAAGACCCGTGCAACTCTGAAAAAGAAGCGGTTATATATATTTACCGTCAGCTGCGCAACGCTGAACCGCCCGATGAGGCAACAGCACGCGATGTTATCGACAAACTCTTTTTCTCTGATAAAAGATATGACCTTGGTGAAGTGGGAAGGTACAGGATAAACAAAAAACTTGGCCTGGAAACGGAAATGAATATCAAGATCCTTACCAGGGAAGATATCATCAAGATTATCGGGTACCTTATTGAGCTAATCAATTCAAAGACTGATATCGATGATATCGATCACCTGAGCAACAGGAGAGTTCGTACGGTGGGCGAGCAGCTTTATGCCCAGTTCGGAGTCGGTCTTGCCAGAATGGCACGAACAATCCGCGAAAGGATGAATGTAAGGGACAATGAAGTGTTCACTCCCGTCGACCTTATAAATTCCAAGACGCTATCCTCAGTTATCAATTCATTTTTCGGGACGAACCAGCTTTCGCAGTTCATGGACCAGACGAATCCTCTGGCTGAAATGACCCATAAGCGACGTATGTCGGCGCTTGGACCCGGTGGCCTTTCGCGCGAAAGGGCCGGTTTTGAGGTAAGGGATGTTCACTATACACACTACGGACGTCTTTGCCCGATAGAAACACCCGAAGGTCCGAACATAGGACTTATTTCATCACTTTGTGTTTATGCAAGGATCAACAACCTGGGCTTTATTGAGACACCATACCTGAAAGTCAGGAATTCCCAGGTGGATTTCACCAAAGATGGTATTGTATGGCTGAGCGCTGAAGAGGAGGAGGAGAAAATGATTGCTCAGGCGAATGCCCCGCTGCAGAAAGACGGAAAGTTTGCTGATCCCAAGGTAAAATGCAGGTATGAAGCTGATTACCCGCTGGAAGATATAAGCAAGGTGGATATGATGGATGTGGCCCCAAACCAGATCGCTTCAATAGCTGCATCATTAATTCCGTTCCTTGAACATGATGATGCCAACAGGGCTCTTATGGGATCCAACATGATGAGACAAGCTGTACCCCTTATTAATCCTGAATCCGCAATCGTGGGCACGGGTCTTGAAACCCAGGTGATAAAAGACAGCCGGATCCTTTATGTTGCAGAGGGTGACGGTGTTGTGGAATATGTAGACGCGAATGAGATAGTCATCAGGTATACAAGAACTGATGAGGAAAAATTTGTCAGTTTCGACGATGATGTCAGACGTTATATCCTGCCTAAACACAAAAAGACAAATCAGAATACCTGTATAAACCTGATTCCTGTTGTAAAGAAGGGGGAGAAGGTCAAAAGAGGCCAGGTGCTGACAGAAGGGTACGGAACCAAGACTGGTGAACTTGCACTGGGAAGAAACCTTAAGGTGGCATTCATGCCATGGAAAGGATACAACTTTGAGGATGCAATTGTGATTTCGGAAAAAGTTGTTCAGGAGGATATGTTCACATCTGTGCATATTGATGAATATCTTCTTGAAGTGCGTGATACCAAGCGCGGGCTGGAAGAGCTTACCTCTGATATTCCAAATGTAAGTGAAGAGGCTACAAAGAACCTAGATGAGAACGGACTGATAAGGATTGGAGCTCATATAAGACCTGGTGACATACTTATCGGCAAGATCACTCCTAAAGGAGAATCAGATCCTTCTCCTGAAGAAAAGCTGCTGCGTGCCATCTTCGGCGATAAAGCCGGTGATGTGAAAGATGCCTCGCTGAAAGCAGGCCCTTCACTCGAGGGTGTTGTGATCGATAAGAAGCTGTTTACAAGAGCTATCAAGGACAGGAAAGCAAAAGCCGTGGAAAAGCCGATGCTCGACAAGATCGAGAATGAGTTCAGCAAGAACTCTGATGATCTGAAGGCCAGGCTTGTAGACAAACTGTTTATCCTGGTGAACGGTAAAACATCACAGGGTGTCAGGGATTATCTGAATGTGGATGTCATACCCAAGGGCAGCAAATTCACCCTTAAGCAGCTGCAGGAAGTAGATTTCCTGAATGTAAATCCGAATAAATGGACTACCGATAAGAAGAAGAATGACAGCATCAAGCAGCTCCTTCACAACTATATCATTAAATACAAGGAGATCGATGGTATCTATAAAAGAAAGAAATACAATATTACAATCGGAGACGAGCTGCCTGCCGGTATTGTCCGTCTGGCCAAAGTATATATAGCCAAGAAACGCAAGGTTAAAGTCGGTGATAAAATGGCAGGCCGTCATGGAAACAAAGGTATTGTTGCAAAGATCGTACGTGCTGAGGACATGCCGTTCCTTGAAGACGGTACACCGGTTGATATTGTTCTGAATCCGCTTGGAGTTCCATCGAGGATGAACCTGGGCCAGATTTACGAAACTGTGCTTGGATGGGCGGGCCAAAAGCTTGGGCTCAGATTCTCAACACCAATCTTCGATGGAGCTACTATCGATCAGATAACTGAGTATACCGATAAGGCGGACCTTCCGAAATATGGAAAAACATATCTCTACGACGGAGGCACGGGTGAACGATTCGACCAGCCTGCAACTGTCGGGGTAATTTATATGTTAAAGCTGGGTCATATGGTTGATGATAAGATGCACGCCAGATCAATAGGGCCATACTCTCTTATCACGCAGCAGCCGCTTGGAGGTAAAGCCCAGTTTGGCGGACAGCGTTTTGGTGAGATGGAAGTGTGGGCTCTCGAAGCATTCGGTGCCGCACATATCCTGCAGGAAATACTTACAATCAAGTCGGATGATGTAGTGGGACGTGCCAAAGCATATGAAGCAATCGTTAAAGGTGAGCCAATGCCCCAGCCAGGAATCCCCGAATCGCTGAATGTACTTCTTCATGAACTCAGAGGGCTGGGATTGAGCGTGATACTAGATTGATAATTACGTATTTACACACATAAATAGGATAAAAAATTCAGTATATGTCATTCAGAAGAGATAACAAAGCAAAAACAAGTTACTCAAAGATCTCAATAGGTCTTGCTTCACCTGAAGAAATACTCGACCGTTCGAGTGGTGAGGTACTGAAGCCTGAAACAATTAATTACCGTACCTATAAACCTGAACGCGACGGATTATTCTGCGAAAGGATATTCGGTCCGGTAAAGGATTACGAATGTCATTGCGGTAAATATAAGAGGATCCGTTACAAGGGAATTGTGTGCGATCGCTGCGGTGTCGAGGTTACCGAGAAAAAGGTGAGACGGGAAAGAATGGGACATATTTCACTTGTTGTTCCTGTTGCCCATATCTGGTATTTCAGGTCTCTGCCAAACAAAATCGGATACCTGCTTGGACTGCCGACGAAAAAACTCGATTCAATAATATATTATGAGCGGTATGTGGTAATTAATCCGGGGATCAAGGCAGCGGATGGAGTAAAATATCTCGATTTCCTTACAGAAGAGGAATATCTTGAGATCACCGAATCGCTTCCGAAGGAAAACCAGTACCTCGAGGATGAACATCCCGACAAGTTTGTTGCGGATATGGGAGCTGAAGGACTTTATAAGCTTCTGAGCCGTATCGATCTGGATGAGCTTTCGTATTCACTCCGTCACAGGGCGAATACTGAAACCTCGCAGCAGCGTAAGAACGAGGCTCTCAAACGCCTTCAGGTTGTTGAGGCATTCAGGGATTCGAAGCATGTAAATAAGCCGGAATGGATGATTATCAAGGTGGTTCCGGTCATTCCTCCAGAGCTCAGGCCTCTTGTCCCGCTTGACGGCGGCCGTTTTGCCACAAGCGACCTGAACGACCTCTACAGGAGAGTGATCATTAGAAATAACAGGCTGAAAAGGCTCATTGAAATAAAGGCCCCGGAGGTAATTCTCAGGAATGAAAAACGAATGCTGCAGGAGTCAGTCGATTCATTGTTTGACAACTCGAGGAAGGCCAATGCAGTAAAAACTGATGCAAACCGTCCTCTCAAGTCGCTGAGCGACAGCCTGAAGGGTAAGCAAGGAAGATTCCGTCAGAACCTTCTGGGAAAAAGAGTGGATTATTCTGCCCGTTCAGTTATTGTTGTCGGTCCTGAGTTAAATCTTCATGAATGCGGACTTCCAAAAGACATGGCTGCAGAACTTTACAAGCCATTTATCATTCGTAAACTTATTGAACGCGGAATAGTTAAGACTGTTAAGTCTGCCAAGAAGATAGTTGACAGGAAGGATCCTGTCGTTTGGGATATCCTTGAAAATGTTCTGAAAGGCCATCCGGTTCTTCTTAACCGTGCTCCGACACTGCACAGGCTTGGTATCCAGGCATTTCAGCCCAAGCTGATTGAAGGGAAAGCTATTCAGCTCCATCCGCTTGTATGTACGGCATTCAACGCCGACTTTGACGGAGACCAGATGGCAGTTCATCTTCCTCTTGGCAACAGTGCCATACTTGAAGCGCAGATGCTTATGCTGGCTTCTCATAATATTCTTAATCCGGCCAATGGCGCTCCGATAACCGTTCCTTCACAGGACATGGTTCTCGGGCTATATTATATGACAAAAGGTCGCAAGGGTACACCCACCGACAAAGTACGCGGTGAAGGGCTTGTATTCTATTCTCCCAAAGAGGTCACAATAGCATATAATGAGGGGAAAGTAGATCTTCATGCAATCATTAAAGTAAAAGTAAAAGACAGGATTGATGGTGAGTTCATCGAGCAGATAGTGGAGACCACTGTCGGAAGGGTGGTATTTAACCAGTGGGTTCCTGAAGAGGTTGGATTCATCAACGAGCTTCTGACCAAAAAATCGCTCAGGGACATCATAGGACGGGTTCTGAAGCTCGCCGGAATGGCAAAAACCGCTGATTTCCTTGATGCAATAAAGAACCTTGGATTTTATTCGGCATTCAAGGGTGGTCTGTCATTTAACCTCGATGATGTCATCATCCCTGATGAAAAGACTAAATTCGTAACCGAAGGTTATGAACAGGTAGAAGAGGTGCTGAATAACTACAGCATGGGATTCATTACAAACAATGAACGCTATAACCAGATCATTGACATCTGGACCCATGTAAACGCCAGGCTGACACAGTCGCTTATGAAGCAGCTGTCAAATGATAAGCAGGGCTTCAACTCGGTATATATGATGCTCGATTCCGGAGCAAGAGGATCGAAGGAACAGATCCGCCAGCTCTCAGGGATGAGGGGTCTTATGGCTAAACCCCAGAAATCGGGATCGACCGGATCGGAGATCATCGAAAACCCGATCCTTTCAAACTTTAAGGAAGGGCTGTCGGTCCTTGAGTACTTTATCTCAACACACGGTGCACGCAAAGGTCTTGCAGATACCGCTCTCAAGACCGCTGACGCGGGTTACCTGACCCGCCGTCTCGTCGATGTATCCCAGGATGTTATAATCACAGAGGAGGACTGCGGGACCCTGAGAGGACTGGTTGCTACTGCCATCAAGAAGAACGAGGAGGTGGTTGAATCGCTTTATGAAAGGATCCTTGGAAGGACCACAGTCCATAACGTATTTCATCCGTTAACCGGTGAGCTGATTATTGAGGCCGGGCAGGAACTTACAGAAGAAATGTCGAGAAAGATAGAAGATTCACCTATTGAACAGGTTGAAATCCGTTCAGTTCTTACCTGTGAATCCAAAAAAGGAGTTTGTGCAAAATGTTACGGCAGGAACCTGGCCACCGGACATATGGTCCAGAAAGGTGAGGCTGTTGGTGTAATTGCCGCCCAGAGCATCGGGGAACCGGGCACACAGCTGACACTGCGTACATTCCACGTCGGAGGTACTGCATCGAACATTACCACTGAATCGAGGCTTGTCGCACGTTACGGAGGAATAGCTGAAATGGAGGAATTAAGATCTGTTCCCAAAAAAGATCCTGAAAAAGGAAATATTGATATTGTAATAGGCCGTCTTGCCGAACTCAGAATAGTCGACAAAAAAACCGGGATTGCTCTTACAACACATACAATACCCTATGGTTCAAAACTATATATTAAACCAGGGCATGATGTTGAGAAAGGCAAACTGATATGTGAATGGGATCCGTTCAATGCAGTTATTATTTCGGAAATGGCCGGAAAGATCGGTTATGAATACCTTATTGAAGGTGTCACCTACCGTGAAGAATCGGATGAGCAGACCGGATTCAAGGAGAAGGTGATTATTGAAAGCAGGGACAAAACCAAAAATCCGGCGATAAAGATTTTATCAGCCAAGGGTGAAGAGCTGAGAGTGTATAACCTGCCGGTAGGTTCACATCTGGTTGTTGATACAAACAAGAGTGTGGAGGCAGGCGAGGTACTGGCAAAAATACCGCGGGCTGTTGGAAAATCGGGAGATATAACAGGTGGTCTTCCGAGAGTAACAGAGCTGTTTGAGGCAAGAAATCCTTCAAATCCTGCAATTGTTTCGGAAATTGACGGTGAGGTTACATTCGGAAAGATAAAAAGAGGCAACCGTGAGATCACTATCAAGTCAAAAACAGAAGAGATGAAGAAATACCTTGTACCTCTTTCAAAACAGATTCTCGTACAGGAAAATGACTATGTCAAAGCCGGGATCCCGCTTTCAGACGGTGCCATAACTCCTTCAGATATCCTTGCCATCAAGGGTCCGACAAAAGTCCAGGAATATATTGTTAACGAGATACAGGAGGTCTACAGGCTGCAGGGTGTAAAGATCAACGATAAGCATTTTGAGATCATCGTGCGACAGATGATGCGAAAGGTAGAGATTGTTGATCCGGGTGATACGAAATTCCTCGAACGCCAGGTGGTCGATAAGCTTGAATTCATGGATGAGAATGACTGGATCTATGCCAAGAAAGTAATTATTGACAGTGGTGATTCTCAGACTCTTCGTCCTGGTATGATCGTTACGGCCCGAAAGCTGAGGGATGAGAACTCGGTCCTGAAACGGAAGGACCTGAAGATAGTTGAATCAAGGGATGCAATACCTGCAACTTCAAGTCAGGTACTGCAGGGTATAACAAGGGCTGCATTGCAGACCAACAGCTTCTTCTCTGCCGCTTCGTTCCAGGAAA
>JADDYF010000234.1 GCA_015712185.1 Bacteroidales bacterium | reverse complement strand
AGTTGTGTGCTTGTATAGTTTTCCTCAATAGTCTCAGAATAGCTTGACAAACAGACATCTTTCAGGACTATTTCCCTTGGTGCCTCGGTCATTGCCTGCTTGTTAATACTGAATTTAGCTTCTCCCTTAACTTCATGATTTGTAATCCATTCAACCAGTTTCTGAGAAGTTTCGGTAGTAGGAGAAAGGATTGAGAAAGAAAATTCAGATACACTGATCGGTGCAAAATCAATTTCCTGTGTCGGATTTGATACGTCAACACGGGAGGATAAACCAAAGTTGACCGACGGAACGACCATCTCATCGGTTATGCCATCTGCTTTAAATTTAATAATAGTTGCCATTTTTTCAGGTTTTATAATTAATAATCAGGGTTATCTTTTAATACCACCCAGGAAAGCTATTCACTGTCATATTTGGAACTCCATTCATTACCGTCATCTCCTTTCTGTCCGTCCATCTTAATCATGAAATTCTTGGCGGGGAAGTATGGTTTCATGCTGATATCCAAATAGATCCTGTCTTTCTGATTCGGATCCTGTTCAAATCGTTTTATAGAGAAATTCTCAATCAGTTTGCCGGGACCGGTTATTTCACTCAGGAAGCGTACAATCTGACTTTGTATCTCTTTCTTTGTAACATTATTGAAGTTTTCGAATGCTCTCCTGTTAAGGAAATCCATTAATACTTTCGTTACGAAGTCAAATACCCTCACAACCGAATAGGTTTGCAGGCCCAGATTATCGCCGTTGAAAAGTGTCTTAGCGGAGAAAGCCATAACCTTTCCGTATTCATTGACCATGGGTATCAGTCCCATCTTTTCGAGGCTTGCGATCTCACTCTTTTTCAGCGGGAATGCCACACCGTCTACTTCACTCAGGCTGCCATGCTTTTTGCCGGCAACCACCTGCGACATGAGGGTTTTATAGATAGTACCGGCCAGAGCACCTGATGGTGGAACATAGAGCTCTTCGTCTTCACCTACCTCTTCATATTTCTTTCTGCCTACCAGCCAGTTACAGGTCATCATTATGTTCGACCTGTACATATCTCCTCCCGTCAGGTTAGCTGTCTCAAACATCTCCATCACATCATCGGGATTATCGAAATGCTCAAAGTCAGTTACAAGCATGACCTTATTCTCATGTGCCATTTTTGCCCACTTCTCGACAACCTTGTTGGAGCCAAGGTAACCAGGAACAACAAGTATGCTGTAATTGTTTCTAAGATCGAGCTTATCGTAGTTGGCTACAAGCTCCTCGCTTATTTTATCGAAAAAGCGGGTGTTGTCGAGGTCCTTGACCTGTTCGGGATCGGCATTTATGAAAGATATATTCTTCAGTTTGTCCATATTGGTGTTTTTGAAGAATAATGCCACCGAGCGATACGACTTTTCCAGTTCTCTCGTTTCCCTGACTGCATTTTTAAGGTTGCTTTTCAGAGTGGTCTCAGCTACCTCGGCCTGTTTGCCGCATTTTTCCACCATCTCTGAAACAGTACCGGGGGACGAAAGTATTTCGGACCAAATCCCGAGGCTGCGCTTCAATTCATCTCTCTCGTCCTTTTTGCTTGATTCGGACAGGAATATTTTTTTCCTGGCTTTACGTTCAGGATTGACGTTCTGGACCCCGTCAATTACCATCTCGAGCAACTCGAAACCGCCAACCACCGCAAGAGCATTGATATTTTTCTCAAGGACTTCCTGTGGCTTGTCGATCATATCGACGGTCAACACTTTATGTTCCCTGAATTGCCCTTTATCTTGTGTCTGTTTTGATTCTTCAGCCATTGTAGTAAAGTTTAGTTGTGTTTAACAAATTGTTACTTATTCTCCTGTAACTCTTTGATCAGGGAATTGATAGCATTCAGCAGGGCTGTCTTGTACTCTTCATTCTCCAATGCTTTCTGCAGAAGCTTGTTGGTCTTCAATTGCTTGATGATCTTCTGGTTCTGCTCTTTCTGGGCTGTAAGGGTCTTGAGAAATTCGCTCTGGCCGGTGATTCCTTTGACACCGAAATCGCCAAGATTTTTGAAACGCAGAGTCTCTTTGCGTGAGCCTCCTTCACTGTCGTGAAATTCCATTTCAACGGACGGAGAAAAATGTTCAAAGACCTCTTCGATCGATTTCAGTCCTTCAATAACCTCCGGCTTAATGGGTGGTTCCTTTGTGAGCTTTTCTACCATCAAAGTTCTGTTTTGCGGTAATTCGCTCATCGCTTCACTGGCGTCACCTTTTACTTCAGATCCGCCTATGTTATAAATGGCCATTTTGAGTGGTTTTAAGGTTAATCAGAATATTTACATTTTTTTATTGGTAACCAAATATAATAAAATAATTCGGCTCAGGCAACTTCCCACTTTATTTGCCCATCCTTGTCAAGAGTGACCCTCACACTGTTCCCTCTGGATACTTCTCCCGAAATGATCTTCCTTGAAAGCGGCCTTCGCAATTCATTCCTGATAACTCCTATCAGGGGACGGGCGCCGTACTTTGGTGTAAAACCCGACATTGCCAGCTTTTCCTTTGCCTTGTCCTCAATAACGAGCTCAATGCCCTGTGGTTCAAGCAGTTTATAGAGATTCTTCAGGTGAATATTGAATATCATAACTATAATCTCCTTGCTTATTGGCGCAAAGGGGACAATCTCGGTAAGCCTGCCCAGGAATTCGGGTCTGAAGTAATCCGACATTACCTCCATGATCTCACTCGATTTTGGCGCCACTCCCTTGCTGAAAGAATCTATTATTGCCTGGCTTGCT
>JADDYF010000198.1 GCA_015712185.1 Bacteroidales bacterium | reverse complement strand
CTGAAGGCGTAACTCACGTATAAACTGGTTTGTTGTTTTTCCTTTTATTCTATTAAGCCGATGGTTTAAGCGGTAAAGACTCATACCTGATTCCCGGGAAAGTTCGTTAGCGCCAAAATCTGCGTTAGCCAGGTTAGCCAGAATAATTTCAGTCAGCTTCCTGATAAAGATCTGATCGGTGGTGAATAGATCTGACACGGCAGATATTCTTAAAAAGATGTTTCTCCTGCAAAGGTATCTTTAATCAAAGTTCCCAAACTTTTCTTATCCCTGCAAATTAATTTGATTACCAGGGTTTACCGGTTGACGAAATCCAAAGCGACAAACATTCCGCCGGTACCCGGCTCAGATTGCTAATTGCTACTTCCAGGCTACAAACATATCGACGCTACGCGTCTCGCATTCTTTACCGGTGTCATCAGATTACAAACATTTTGAGGGGACCCTGCCTGGTTATTGCGAGATATGTATAGTTCGAGTCCCGTATAGCCTGCCCCGCAACATCGGGGGACGACATGTTTGTAGATTCGTTGAACAATTAATATGTAATTACAATGTAATTACAATGATCTTTTAACAAGCAAAGCCCCAAAACCTATAGCCACACACCCACAGGAGATAATTACAAGCCAGTTTCCGGCAAAAACGGCATTTGTCGCCATCGCCAGGCCGAAACAGGCAGCTATACCTGTCAGACAATCAATAACCTGCGACCTCAGCGACTGATCATGTCCGGGTAATGACGGGTATTTTAAACGCAGCTTTTTCCATCCTGCCGGAGGGCGGCATCGTAGATAGAATCTCTGCAGTGTCTCATCTGATTCTGCCGGTGTGATGAGAGTGACAAGGCTTATTACAGTTAAAGCGATCAGGAACAGCATTCCGGTGCCCTGCCATATCGGCTTGTTCTGAAAATCGAGTATAAACCAGAAGAGCACCGTCAGGGGTATCCCCAGCACAGTGGCTGCCATCTCCCCCCAGACATTAAACCGCGGCCAGAAGAACCTGAAATATGCAAGCGGAAGCCAGAAGATCACAACAACAGAGTTGATGAACAGGAACCAGCTCACCATATCGTCAACGAATAATATGGCTATTATTGCGGCAACAACAAACAGAATAAGGGTAGTCATCCTGCTGATCCTTATCTCCTGTTTCCTGTCCAGGGCAGGCTTTAATTCCTTGTAAAAATCGTTGACGATAAAGCTGCTTCCCCAGTTTATCAATGCACTCAATGTGGACATATATGCAGCAACCTCTGTTGCGACCAGCAAACCTGTAAATCCCAAGGGCAGCCTACTTGCCTTAACGATCTCACCCCATGCAAAAGCAGGATCTTCCAGCATCCTGAATCCAGCCGGAATCTGACCATATTTGGTAACAAGATCATCCGCCCAGAACATTGTGATGCATATTATTCCAAGGCCAATAAGCGGCACAATCCTTACACACAACGAAATAAATGAGCTGAAAAGCTGACCTCCCAAAGCATGCCTTTCATTCTTTGCCGCCATGAATCTCTGCGCCGTCATGCCTTCCCCTGCTGTCGGGGAACCTGCAAAGAAGAGCCCGAGGATCACAAACATAATCAATGTTAACGGCGGAGTTATATCCGAAACCGGGTTCAGAGACAATGCTTCCGGCCTCAATTCCTGAACCTTTGAAAGTATTGATGCCCATCCACCGCTCTGTGGAATAATGATGCCAAGAAAGACAAGGCTCCCCAATATCATCACCGCCATCTGGACAACTGATACCATAACAGATCCCATCAATCCACCCAGCAGTGTATAGATAAGAGTGATCGTACCGAAAAGAAGAAGGATTGATACCATCGACATTGGAACAAGCGGGGCAAGTGTCTTTGCAAAGAATCCGGTAATGTATGCCATTGTTATAATTGAAAAAAGGCACATAACAAGTGCATATATCCTCCTGGCAAAAACAGACGTTCTGCCGCCATATCTCAGTGAGATCAGTTCGGCAGTAGTGACTATCTTCATCCTCTGCCACATCTTCGACCAGATTATTGCCACCATCGGCATCCATATTATCCATTGCGCCCACCATAACCAGTTGCCCGAAAAGCCGAAGAGGAATATCAGCATCACGAAACCGCCAAGTCCCGACTGGTATGTCGCTGCATTTGAAATCCCGAGAGACCACCACGAGAGATTCCTGTTGGCGGTAAAGAATCCCTCCTGCCCTTTTGCAGCTGCCGACCTTGTGTAAAATACTCCCACAACCATTATCAGCAGTGTAAGGACAACCAGCACGGTCCAGTCTACGCTTCTCATAGTTTCGTATTTATCAATTCATAAATCATCCCGACAGCCTCATCAAGGTAGATCTGTTCGATAGCCGGGGAGAGCGGCGATGGCATAACCTCGTAGATGTATGCCTGATCAGCCTCATAGCTTTTCTTCTCAAATGCCTCGGCTGTCGGGATATAGGCGCCAATCCCGTGAACATACGCCACACAGAGAATATGGTACTCAGTGAACCGCCTTTTCAGTTCAATCTGGTACCTGACAAACATCTCACCCTGTGTACAGAAAATGATTGTGTTCCCCAGTTTTGCTGCATTTATTTTGAACGTGAATGAAGTTCTTATTTCATTCCTGTCGATCATCTCAAAGACTTTTTTCTTCCACCGTTCAAGCATTTCGTTCCATGTAAAGAACTCTGTTATATCCGAGGCTTTCCTTTCCGCCTCCCTGGTGATATGCTCTTTTGTTATTTCCTGATCCCTGAATGGTACGGAAACAGTCTTTGCTGCTATTTTCAGTTCCGGAGTGCCTGTATAATCTGTCATCGCTGCCGACACCACGGCATTTCCGAGAAGCTCGCCCTCCCTGTCCACTGCTGACGGATCAGTCTGGTCAGTCAGGCGGGGATTAAGATCGCCCGCAGCGCCGTTCATAAATACTGCCATGCCACCGTGCGCCTCCTCGACCACCTCGCGCGCCCTTCCTGGAAAATCGGTCGAAACAAAATTGCTCTCATAGCCCAGGATAACCGGATGACAGGCATAGCTGAATAGTGTGACCTTCTTAATGCCGGCATCATCTGCAAGCTGAAGAATGCTTACCTCCTTATCGGTCAGTCCGTCCGGATCGCCAATCCTGTATGACATTCCGCCATCATCGGGAATTATATCTCTCCTGGCAATGTTTATATCGCAAAAAGATCTGCCATATTTTAGGCCGGCTTCCTCAAATCCCTCCTTGTTTCCGATAATATTACAGGCATTTTCAGAAATTATCTTTACAGCAAAATCGATATACCTGTCATTAGCTTCATATCTTCCATATTCCGTTTCGGGTGCGGAATGAGTGTGAATCGAGGATATCAGGATTGAGACCGTATCAATTGCTGATCCTTTGGAGATACGAACCTTTATTGAATCGATTATTGCCGGATCGACATCCATAAGGTCGTTGATGATCAGACACAGAATTTTCTCTGCCTGTTTCAGAACAACGCATCTGGATGTCAGCCGACGGTGGATCTCCCGGGATAATCCGCTGCGGTTAGCATAACCGCCAAGCAGCACAGGCTCTTCGGGTGTTATATCGACCAGACCATAATTGAACAGCAGTCTGCCCATTCTTTTATTTTACAGGTATAAATTCCAGGTTTTTCATCCTGCCGGGCTGCCCCACCGCATTGTCAGGTGCAGCATTATGATTCAGCTGACGTACCCCGTACTGGCCGTACCATTCACTTTTTTCTCCCTCTCCCAGCAGGGTGGGAATACCGGCTTCAAACAGTTTACCGCCCGAGATGACAGGTGAAGCACAGATCGATTTCGGGATGCCAAAATCGAGGACCTCCTCAAGGAATCCGTCTTCAGCCCTTATCCTGAATAAAAGCCTGTTCTCCTTAACCATCGAGCCGGTATTATCAGTTAACGCATAAACATATTTATTGCAATAGACAACATCATGAATATTGCTGTAGTTGTATTTTGCCAGGTTCAGGTCCCATTTTATATATCCGTTCCTGATGTCAAATGCGGTAATATGCTTCCAGTCCTGTTTACTGGTCAGATCATTCTGAAAACTATACCATCCGCCGCACTGGGCTGAGAATAACATCCCATTGTGATAACTGAGAGAAGAGAGTCTTTCAATTAATCTCCTTGTTTTCCAGACCACATTCAGTGAACTGTCATAAACAGTTATGTCTCCATTAATTAAATTTCCGTTCCAGTTAGCTGTTGCTATAAAATATCCAAAATCATCATCAGTCAGCAGGGTGTTTGAGTGGGCAGTCATTGCATCAGGGACGGTATATACTGATTTTATTACTTTCCCTGTTTCCGCGTCAATTTTCTCCACTCTTTCAAACGACTGGGAGTATATCCATCTGTTCTTCTGGTCAACTGCAGGGATCGTGGAGAACCACGACTGTGCAGGAGTGAACCAGAGTTCGGTGCCATCTTCAACAGACAGGGCATGAAGACCGTTGGAGCCCTTTGCAAGGACAACAGTCAAACCGTTTTTATTGATATAATAGTTGAATCCTGTCCCGCCGATGTAAGGTATGTTGTTATCGGAAACCCATGCCTCTTTGCCGTCTGCCAGATAGAGAGCCCTGACCCTGCTGTTGGCTCTCTCATGTTCGATGACGAGCCACGATCCGTCATTCATCTGTTCCACCATGGGCGACACATCATAAATATCCTCGAACCTGTATGTCCATAATTCCTCAAAGCTGTCCAGATCGACCGCTTTTACGTCTGTACCATTCGGATCCTGGAAGAAGCCTATGCCGTTGCGTATATTCCCGTATTCGGACGATAGTCCCGAAACACCCGAATGATCACGCGTGGTAAAGCTCCGCACAGGTGAAGAGAATGATCTCTTCCCGTTTTTATATCCTTCAATTTTCCAGGAATAGGTTGTGTTGAAAGCCAGTGATTCAGTGTTATAGACATTGCTACGTCCCGTTGCCATTACCGGAATATCACCGGGATCAGGACCTGGTCCAAGGAAAACATCAAAAGAATCACACTCTGACGACCACACAAGCCTGGCTGTAATAACATTCTGCCCTGATAAATTATCTTCCGGGGAGATCTGTTCTATTTTACCGGTATTATTGCAGGACAGGGTTGCATATAACAGCAGGGCCGGCAGATACAGATCCGGAATTCCATTCTTTCCCATTTTAATACAAACTGAGTTGTTCCCATTACTCAAATTTCAGAGAATAAAGATCCGCATCCTTCATGATGAAGTGAAGTCTCAAAGGTACATTTGCAAATTCCGAGAGGTCTGATCCCGTTTCCCATTCCACCTGTTTGCTTATTTCGTTGCCCACAATAGGAAGGCAATCGTCTTTCGAGAAACCTCCGATCGCTTCACCATTGCTGTCAAGCAGTTCGACGAGCATATATCCGGCAGCCGATGTTGAGAAGTTAATTATCAGACGCGATCCGGTGAATGTCAGAAGCCTGGTGGTCATCTCACCGGGTTCATAACCGGAATGTATTGAAGATAATCCGTCAATACGCAATGAATACCTCTGTAAATGGGAAGTCGGCTGGGCATAATCCTGGTTCACATAGAAGGACATTTCCGTTTCACCTGTCTGAACAATATTCAGGGCAGGGTAATTTGTCCTGGATACCCAGTTGTTAAGACCAATTCCCGGTCTCAGAAATCCTTCCATAAAAGTGCGATCGTATTTGTTTCCCCCTCTCGATGTCAGAAGTACGGCATCTGCACAGTCGCGGAAATAGGCAGGATTGACGCCAAGCCTGTTTGCCTGTTCTTCGGAAATAACCTGTTTCCCCGGGAAGAAGCGGGCTGCAAGCGAAACATAAATATGAGGTGCCCGGAAATAAGGGCTGGTCTGGTTTGTATATATTTCCTCTACCGGTGTATCTCCAAAATCCATAGCTTCATGACGGGACCAGTTCAGAAAATCGGAGGATGTGCTTCTCCCGACGCTTCTTATAAGGCTCTTCCCACTTGTCACCCATTTCCGGAAATAACACAGATAGCATCCCTCACTTTCAGACCAGAATGAAACATTCTGAGAATCGAAAGCTTCACCCGTAAGGACTGGCTTGTCTCTCAGCCTTTTCCAGCGGATCCCGTCATCAGACATAAAAGCAAACAATCCGTTGCTTGTTCCTCCGAGCGCTTTATATCGTCCGTTAGCAGGATTATCGCTGCCTGTATCAAGGAACGGTGAAAAATTATGAGTTGCCGGAGCAACATCTTTAAGAATCACGTTATTTTCAAGTGTACCCATCACCTCATAAATCTTAAGGGCGGGCTTTACCCAGTTAATCCCGTCTTTGGATTCAGCATAACATGTAAACTCCTCGGTCGTTCCCTCTCCCCTGGTCGTGGGAAGACCCCGGTAGTACATCCGGTATATATCCCTGTCCCTGATTATTGTGGTATAGGTCGAAAAGGGACCCTCCCACGGTTTATCGAATGACAGCACGGATCCTTCATCGGTCGGCGAATGCATGCACAGTCTTGTATTCACAACAGATTCAATGAGAAAATCGTCGATGAATAACTCAAGCCTGGAATCAATCTGCACATGGGTTATTTGCTTCTGCTGGCAGCTGCATATAAATGACCCGCAAAGAAATCCCGCCAATAAAATATAAAAAGTACGGTTCATTCTATGGAAAGTTTTTCGGTTGATAATTCGGTAGTTTTAGCTGGTTATGATCATTTCATTGAAATAAAGATAATACTTACTTATATAATCGAGTGAACATCAGAATGAAATAACTTTACCTCCTGCCCTGATTATCCTTTCAAGGCTGAGTATATTAAGCATCAG
>JADDYF010000165.1 GCA_015712185.1 Bacteroidales bacterium | reverse complement strand
AATTGTTAGTGTATTAACTTAATATTTAAAGTGCAAATAAGACCAAGTGACATTCAAATGAAAAGAACTATAATAATTACAGGACTGGTAATCATACTTGCATCAACAGCCCTTATGGCTTTTGTACGGATCACTTCCGGAAGCAGTGACCCGGAAATTAACCTTGCAGTTGCAAAACAGGGTAATTTTGAGATATCGGTTACCAGCACAGGTGAAATCATTGCCGAAAATTTTGTTGATATTAAAGGTCCCGATGTTGTTCGCAACATGTTCTTCAGACCGTCGGGATTGAAAATAACTGATATTGTTCCCGAAGGGACAATGGTAAAAAAGGGCGATTACATTGCTACACTTGACAGGTCATCTTTTGAGAATACCCTTAAGGATGAGACCACCAGACTACAGCAGTTAGAGGCTGAATTTGAAATGAAACTTCTTGATACCGCTGTGATCCTCAGCACACTCAGGGACGACATTATTAATCAGAACTTTGCTGCTGAAGAGTCAGCTATTGTCGTGGCGCAGTCAAAGTATGAACCGCCATCTGTGCAACGGCAGTCAGAACTGGCTTTGGTACGTGAACAACGGGTTCTTGAACAGAAAAGAAAAATTTATAATCTGCGTCTTGCCCAGACAAGGGCAGATGCGAGGAAGCTCAGGAATGATCTCGAAAGACAGCGCAGGAAGGTAACTGACATCACAGCAGTCCTGGCAGATTTCACAGTCAAATCGCCGGCTGATGGTATGGTCGTTTATAAACGCGACAGGCTGGGAAACAAGATCAAAGAAGGTTCGGTTATGCACCCTTTCGATCCTGTAGTTGCAACCCTGCCCGATTTATCATCAATGATATCCCGTGTATTCATAAGTGAGATCGATGTGAACAAGATCAAAAAGGGACAGCCCGTCAAAATAACCGTTGATGCGTTTAGAGAAAAGACTTACACCGGAACTGTTGCAGGTATAGCCAATATCGGGGAACAGCTGGCAAACTCTGATTCGAAAGTATTTGAAGTTCTCGTTAAGATTGTCGATTCCGATCCTCTTTTAAGACCTTCAATGACAACCAGTAATAAGCTAATTACCAAAACCTTCGACAATGTTGTTTATGTTCCTACCGAAAGCGTGATGACCGGAACCGACAATATCCCTTATGTATATACAAACAAAGGTATTAAACAGGTAGTGGTTCCGGGTGAATCAAATGAAAAGAACACAATAATTGAGAAGGGTATTGCAGCAGGAACTTCTGTATTTCTTATGCTGCCTGAGAATCATGAAAAATTCACCAGGGCCGGTTCAGAACTTATAACATTACTAAGGGAGCGTGAGAGAGGGAACAGAACTGAAATAGCAGGCATTTAACTATTCCAGATCATACAGCATTCTGAGGCTCTTTCTTACCACCATATCGGACGACCCGATCTCGAACCTTGTAGTTGTTATTTCGTATCCTCCCTCCTTGTAAAGTTCCGCCGGAGGCAGATAGCCGCTTGATCCGTTGCAGTGTGTGATTATGAAAGTATATTTGTAGGGCGAACCTTTTTTTATTTCCATTCCGATTTCGGTAAGCATCTCAACATTGAATCCGACAAAGGCTACGTTGCTGCCAATCCTGGCTACAGTAATATTCACCGGAATAGTTGCAGGCTGAGGTTTTCCGTTGGTACTCTTGCTGTCATCGGTCTTCCTGCGGGGGCATTCAATAATAGCAAACGCAGTGCTTATATCACCACCCTGATTTACTTCCTTTATTGTCCTGAAAACATGAACGACCTCCTCCCCCAGGAGGGTTCCAAGCAGCACAGGTTCAGGTATCCATCCGGGTTCATTATTGAATGAGGGAAGGACCCTGTACCATGGATCGATATTTCCCGATGCGCCGGCAAAAACGGGCGTGATGACTTTTTCTCCGAGGATCTTCTCAACAAATTGTGCCGAAAGTCCCAGAATATCACCGCTGATCAGCATGTTTGCTGCTCCCAGGGAAGTGGAATGAGTAGCATAGTCAAAAAGCGCCCCGACAGGAGTTCCATCAGGAGATGTGAGCTTCATGACAAGCACCTCCTTGTCAGTTATTCCATATGGATTCCTCCCGAGTGTTATTGAACCATCCGGCCGCATTTCGCGCCGGTTTGTTCCTACAGGTGAGGATCCTGCCGCAAGACCGGTATTAACAGGCGCCAGGTTCTTGATTGCTTCTCCTATCACGGTCAGTATCTTTTGCTGGAGTATTTTCGTATATTCAATATTGTTTGGATCACCCGTTTCGGCATTCAGTGACACTATCGGTGAACTGTGAGAATGGATCGTGGAAAGAAAAAGTTCGGATTCCTTCAGATTGAATTTCTCCATAATGCTCTTTTGCATCACGGGAAATACCTCACTTCCGTATGATCCTATGTCGGTTGAGACCAGTACGATCCTTTTACCGCTGTTTTCAAAAACAACTGCACGTGCAGAGAGTGGATCATGAATGCCTTCTGAATATGTCTTTCGTGATGCATATCCATATAGCTTTACCGGGAGAGCCGGAGTAATGTCAATCTTTGCAAGACCTGCCCGGAGAACACCGGGAGTTCCTGCTGACCTGGATACCTGCTGGCCTGAAGTAATAATACTTATGAAGAAAAATACAGTTACCGCGATAGTGCTTAAGAAATTCATGGCAGTTATATTTTAAATCTGGTTGTCCTCCAAATTTAAAAGAATTCCGAAAAACAAGTACAATGTGCTGCTAAATTGTCCTGAGTTATCTGCAATGTGGTAAGAAATTGCTACCGTACACTGTAACTTTTTTAATATCTCCAACCTGCAGCCAGTCATCTGTACAGGTAATATTGCTTTTATCAATAGAAAAAGGCTGTACCTTCTCAATTTCTGCCAGTTCAATCAGGACCAGGTATTTTTTACCTGCCCATCTGTAGAACTGCTGATCAGGTAACTGAAGCTTATCCTGATACATAATAATAATTTCAAACGACTCTTCGGATGATAATTGTTCAGAATTAATTACATGAGAAACAATACCCCTGGCCTTTACTATCCTGTCCCCATTATTGTTAATGAAATACAGGTTATCTCCTTCCCTGACAATTCCATACGGAGATTTTACAACGTCAGCACCCCGGATAATCATAGACTTTTTCCCGCTGATCAGGTTTTCAATTTCAAGTGCGTCATAATCGAGACAAACAACATGATCCATGTGTTCAAGTTCTGGGTTAAGTTACTTCAGAATTCCCGGCTTAATTATCCAATAAATACTTCGGGCACAACTCTCCGGATAATATCCCTGATTAATCTCAGTAAACTTATCCGTAACAGCTTTTATAAAGACGTCATAAAAATGGAAACGTTACATATTTCAGTTAAAAATCTACTTTTACCTTTATGAATGACTGTCTTTTTGTAACCTTTCCATTCATTTCCCGCTGCAGATACGGCCGGCTTCTCTCAAGACATCCCTTTCAATTTTAAGTTACACTTACTAAATTTGTACCAGAACAATTCTCTTAAAATGGAGCAGGTTGGGAGGACGCTTATTATCATAGGTATAATCCTCATTATTGCCGGATTGATTGTATATTTCGCAGGTAACAGATTAGGATGGCTGGGGCATCTACCGGGGGATATCAGGATTGTGAAAGAGAATGTAAG
>JADDYF010000164.1 GCA_015712185.1 Bacteroidales bacterium | reverse complement strand
GGGTCTCCTTATCAGATTCCTGATAATCGTTTTAATTAGATCCTTCATTATTGATATAGACTTGGAAATCACAAGACTGCTGCAGGCAGCTATTACATTAACGATAAAATCTTTTATATTGCCTATTTGTCTTAAGATCGATGAAACTATAAGAGGTCATGTGTTTTGCAGCTTTCTTTCCCTTGTCTTAAGAAAGGAATTGGACATGAGAATGGAAGCAAGGGGAGAGAGTGTTGAATGGCTCCAGGTAAAGCAGGACCTGAAAAAGTTGCAGGAGGTCTTTCAAGTGGTTGCAACTTTTATCCGTTCGGGGTACAGCGTCCGCCGTAGCTTTCTTGACCTCCGAAGCTTCAGCGTAGGAGGTAGCGAAGGGGGGCTGAAACAGAGCGAGTGTGGGAGTCGAAGACCCTGACCAACGAAGTTGCGTCAGTGGCGAGAGCGAGCACATTCGTCTCTTTTGTGACTCACTTTCAGTAATCACTGATTATTCAGATTGCAAATTAATGTTTGATAATGATGAATACTCGATTCTCATTCATTGTTATTTCTTTCTCAATACAAACTTTGAAAGGTGTTGCTTTAAGTTGAAATAATTGTTAAGAAAGCTTAATTATTAATACTTTGCAATCAGAACTTGAATATTTCGACAATTGATTATGTCTATTAATAAAACCTAACCTGATAATGAAAAAAGTTTATTCTATTTCTGTTATTTGCCTGATAGTGGCAGTGCTGGTCTCATGTACCGGTAAAGAAAACAAACCTCAACCTGTCCTGGGAACCAGGTCGGCTGCTATAATCGAAAAAAAGGGGCTGAAATTCAAAGACCTTAACAAAAACGGGAAGCTTGACAAGTATGAGGACTGGCGTCTGACTTCCGAAGAAAGAAGCAAGGACCTTCTTTCAAAAATGTCGGTCGAAGAAAAGGCCGGATTTATGCTTATTAACTCGCTTAACATGGTGGGTACCAGGGCAGCTGAATCATCGGAAGGCAAGCTTAAGGCCAGTGATCTTTCCGAAGGTAGCGGTCGCTTACAGGGTGGTGGCGAAGTTGGTACTGGACAAAACAGAAACAGGCAGGGAACACCTGAAGGAGCACCGGCAGGTAACCGGCAGGGATCCCGGCAGAGTGCTGCCGGAGGAAACGGTGAACGTATTGCTGCAATGGGTTCAACAGGGGGCGGAACAAGAAAGGTAGTCACGGAGTTTCATAACCGCCATTTTATTCTCAGGTCAAATGAGAGTGCCAGAATAACAGCCGAATGGGCAAACAAACTTCAGGAACTCTGCGAAAGTGAGCCGCTGGGTATTCCTGCCATTATATCTTCAAATCCCCGGAACAACATAACAACAAATGCATCACTCGGCACCAGTGTGGGAACAACTGTCTTTTCCTCCTGGCCGGGTGAACTTGGCTTATCAGCCATGCGCGATCTGCCACTGACCAGGGAATTTGCCGATATCTCCCGTAAGGAATGGATTGCTGTTGGACTGAGAAAAGGTTATATGTATATGGCTGACCTTTCTACAGAACCAAGGTGGTCGAGAGTGAACGGAACCTTTGGCGAAAATGCCGAATGGGTAGCTCAGATGATTACCCAGATAGTACTTGGATTCCAGGGTGATAGCCTTAGTCCTGCATCGGTGGCACTTACTACAAAACATTTTCCGGGTGGTGGCTCCGGTAAAGGCGGGCAGGATTCTCATTTTGAATGGGGAAAAGCAGAAATTTATCCGGGGGGAATGTTCAAAAACAACCTCATCCCGTTTCAGGCTGCTATAAATGCAGGTACTTCATCCATTATGCCTTATTATTCACTTCCTTCAGGAACAGAATATGAAGAGGTTGGATACGCTTTCAATAAAGGTGTATTATCTGACCTCCTCAGGACCCAGATGGGTTTCAAAGGAATCATTAACTCTGATACCGGTCCGCTTACTAGTATGCCATGGGGTGTCGAAAATCTTACAAAAAAAGAACGGTATAAAAAAGCATTAGAAGCAGGAGTAAACATCTTTTCAGGTGAATCTGATCCTAAAATGCTTATTGAAATCATTGATAGCGGAATGATTGACATAAGTCTTATTGACAACTCTGTTATCCGTCTCTTAAATGAAAAATTTACCCTTGGATTGTTTGAGAACCCATATGTGGATGTGGATTATGCTGAGAAAACAGTCAATAATGAAATATTCCAGGAAAGAGCTGCGTTTGCATTGCGCAAATCAATTGTTCTGCTCAGGAATGAAAAAGATGCTCTGCCTCTCAAATCAAAAACCAAAGTATATTTTGAGTCGTTTCAAAGAAATGCAAGAGGACCTGTATCAGACGTTCCGAATGTTTACCTAATAAATGACAAAAAATACGATGTTGAATTTGTAAAAACCCCTGCAGAAGCTGATGCACTTATACTCTGGCTTCAGCCAACAGGTAATTCATTATTCGGATCAACTGGTGAACCTATTTCTCTTTCATTATCCAAATGCGGTGTAGATGTCGCTTATGTAAATAAACTAACATCAAAGAAACCAACAATACTGGTTGTAAACTATACCAACCCATGGGTCATCAATGAAGTGTATAACGAAAAAACCAAAAATATTGTCGGTGTGCTTGCCACTTTCGGTACCAAAGCTGATGCACTTCTCGATGTGATCACAGGCAAATTCAATCCAACAGGCAAAATGCCTTTCTCAACACCTGTTTCAGACCTTGCAGTGGAAAATCAGAAGGAAGATGTTCCGGGATATCTGGAGGGAGAAGGTTATGCTCTCTTCAATTATGATGAAGGATTAAATTATGTAAAGAAGTAACTGTTTTAAACACGGACTAATTTGACTGGTTGCAACTTCCGTCCGTTCGGGGTACCCAGAGGCACAAGAGGTCAAAATCGACCTCTTGTTTCTTTTTATGACATTCTGAAACCCACACTTATTCAAAGGATGAGATGTAGGGTGTTTTTCAGCTAAAGGGTTGCAACTTTTGAATTCTGAAATTCGAAGGAAACTTAGTCCCTCAAGCAGCCTATTGGTACTACCAGCACACCATCCGGCCGCCTGTATGCAACCTGGCCACCTGTTAGTATCATAAGAAAAGATGGTTGGTTCATCTTCTCAGCATCAACCTTATGACTGAGTTTAATCAGATTGGCCGCAGCTTCTTCAATCTCTTTATTTCCCAGTTTTACCTCAATAGGTGCCCATTGACCATCATTAAGTTTAATGATCAGATCGGATTCAATGAATTGACTTGAATTGGATAAGCATATCTGTAACCTCAGTAGAGTAGTCATGATCAATCTTCCTGACCTCAAACCGACATGATTTTGATACCCCAGGATCAAAGTCAATCACTAAGGATTTGATTTGGGATTGCAGGACCCTTAGCAATAATTTATCGTGCAATGAAAACAAAATCACACTAATATTTGTAATCTAATTATTGAAGCACAAATCTGAATGATGAATTAATTAAGTTTTGAAAGGAGGTGAAATAATATGAGAAAAATAATTGTTTTATCATTTATTACATTAGATGGAGTAATGCAAGCACCTGGCGGACCTGAGGAAGATAGATCAGGCGGATTCAAATACGGCGGTTGGGTGGCGCCGTTTTTTGACAAAGTTGGCGGTAAAGTCATGGAAAAACTAATGAAACCTGCAGATCTTCTCTTGGGCAGAAAAACATTTGAGATCTTTGCCAACTACTGGCCAGAGCATGAAAATGGATGGCCAGGC
>JADDYF010000159.1 GCA_015712185.1 Bacteroidales bacterium | reverse complement strand
CTATACGAATGGCTTCTTTGTCCAGAGACGGATCAACACCTCTCAGAACCTCTACGTCAGTCACGTCCCCTTTTGTATTCACAACGAATCGTATAATTACCCTACCAGTGATGCCTTTCTTCGAAGCTTCCGGAGGATAAACAAGGTTTTCCTGAATCCAATTCAGGAATGAACTGACGTCACCACCCTGAAAACTTGCCGGCGAATCAACAAGTGTGTAAATAGAATCATCTTCTTCGGTTACAGATTCAGAAGGTACAATAGGTGCTTGTTCTTCTATTTGTGAGTTCGGCGTGAGATTTTCTTCTATCTTGGAGTCTGTATCTGAGTTTTCAATCTCTTCAGTTGAGTCTTTATGAATTCTTCTGATCTTAGAAATGGTTTTACCTCTGAACTTTAACGTTGCATTTTGAAGGTGAATCGGCACGATAAACGCTAAACTTATATATTTGCTCAGCCCCCTACCTTTACTGGTAAAATTGACTTTCTCATTCGGTCCAGCCAACATCCAACTCATATCTCCCTCACCATGCCGGCTCCCAAAGGGGTTTAAGCCATTGCACCCCAAATCTATCCAGGACTTTGTATTTGGGTCTTGATAACTCAAAGTAAAATCATTGGTGCTGAAGGTTCGTAATTTTCGATGCATCTTCAACGAGACGATAAGAATATCAAGATTTTCCGCGTCCGGGGTGCTGTAGGACATGTAATTTAAGTCCCCCGTATTGATCTCGTGGGTAGTCCGAATCGAATGCACTTTGAAGACTGGCCGAAGCAAATAGTATGCTCCCATCGCAAGCAATACAAAAGCGCACACGGCACTGATAAAGACAATATTTCTCTTTTCCATATGCATATTTTATAACATTAAATTTGTTGATGGTCTATTCCCAGATTGCCAGGAATTCATTTGATTTGAGGAGTCTTGCCTGCTCAAGAGAGATAGGCTCCTTATCCTGCTCGGGCGAGCGACTTATCACATAGGCCTGGAGGCGTCCGGCATCAATGCCTTTTGCGAACCGTTCCGCAAAAGCTTTTGCTGTGTCATAGTTGCTCAAGACGGAGGCCACCTTTACGACAACATTATAGTCCTTCGGTGCTTTGTCGAACTGAAAGACACCTAAAGTGTAATGCGGCTGTGTTACAGCCTTTGACTTCAGTATTAGTACCAATGAAGTGTCAACGATTTCGGAGGCATTGTAGCGAAAAGTCCAAGCTCCACCATCCTCAAAATAAGCCAAGGCATCGGTGATATCACTCTGTTTATCTTGTGATTGAACCTGAGAGCCTATTAAAAGTAACAAGCAAAACCAGACCATACGAAAAAACCAACTGTTCTTATTCATATTTACCTCCGTTATAAAAGTATGAAGTTATTGTTTGCTATATTATCAAAGCATTGCAAGTCTTTCTTTGTATTTTTATACCATACACCACGGATCAGCGGCGAGGACATGGTGATCAAATCTGATAATTTTGTTTCAGCCCAGCCATTCACCTATATGGTCCCACCAGAATTCAAGATTCCTGGGAGCTCCAGCTACTAAGCACCAATGGGAAAAAGACTTGTGGACTCTTCGCATCATTTCCATGCCACCCATATCATTCAATACTGTCCCAATGTGGCGAATCTCCGTTACGCTTTTTCCTTCCTTATCAGCCAATGTAAAACCTTTAGGATGCGAATAATATATTTCCGCCAGGCGAATAACAAGTGCCTCTTCGGTGTTACTTATGGTGGAATCAGATTGCGCAGCCTGTATCTTCATTTTATGAGACAATAACGATATTTCATAGGGCGCATAAGCCAGTCTCAACTCATTTGGTGCCATGCGATAAGCATTAGCATCCACCACCATTTTTCGCACTTCCGCATTATGGAATTCGACAAATGAGAACGTGCCGGCGTATATGATCAGAAGGGCTGGTGAGCCTCCTCTTGGGATGACATAGTTAAGGTGAATAATGAAAAGTGTTAACCAAACAATGAACAGGACGAGTAAGATCAAAACAACTAGCCAAAAAATTCTTATATGGTTTACGCCTAAGTAAAATGTCAGGAATCCTGCCAGAATGGCTGTTGAGATCGATACAATCCAGCCGATCAAATCAATGGCCTGACGTAGGCGCTGTCTCCTCAGATGAGGCCCGCAAATCGGTAAACGAGTTATTCTGATATTTGTCGTGTCCTTCATCATACTTTGGACATGTTGAGAAGAAGTTTGGTCTATCGTGAGACCCATTTTAAAATCAGGTGAAGGCTTCCCACAGACTATGCAGTTAGATGGCAGTTGCAAGCCGACGAGAGAATAAGTATAAGTGATCCAACTGGGCCTTTGTGAAAGCAAAGCTTGTGCTCTCTGATGGTCTTCCTCAGAGTCAAATCTCTGTCGGGGAATCAAGTCATCAAGTCCTTCGCTCATACTAATAGATTCTTACGATGGATTACTCGCCATTTTCTGAATTAGAGGTGCGTCTAACAGTTACCTTTGAAAATAGTATCAGCCGTGGTTTTCTATGTATACTGTTTTGACCGCCTGGAATATTAATCTTATTTCCGTGAGACGTTTCCAAGATCCATTTTTCCTGCGGTAGTTAGATCAAACAAAACCCGGCGTTGCAGACTCTCGGATTGCAGGAGCGCAGCGTTCTTTTCGCCACGCGTGACCGCGGTTACACCGTATCGTCCCGGAGCAGCCCGGAATTCAAATCGGCCGGAAGCATCGGTTCGGCTTCTTCCCTTGATGTTATCCCCTGTGGTATTGACTCCCATGTCAACGATAGTTGTGCCCTCTGCCGGCAATTTTTGAACAGGGTTCCCTTCAAGATTCCACACCTGGGCCTCGACCAACAGAACCTCTGTGCCTTCCTCAGGTAATCCGTTTTCATCCAGCAATACGCCAGTAACGGTTTCACCACTTGGCTGTGGATCGGTGGTGCCTGGTGACGGAAAGACAGTTCCATCTTCATCCGCTACCTTAGTGGTAGAGTCGGTTCTGGCCGATTGTAATTGTTTCTTCTCCAGCGAATTACCCTGACAACCTGCTAAAAGGATTATGCTGAGCCAAATAATGTAAACAAACCAACTATTCCTTTTCATATTTACCTTCTTTAGAAAAAGTTTTAAGTTATCCTCTGTAATGTTATGCAAGTATTCCCAATTTTTCCTTATATAGGTAAGCCTAACATCCCCTATCAGCGGTAAGACCCATGTTTCACCTAGATTCAATGCTGGTTGAGACCTTTCCACC
>JADDYF010000156.1 GCA_015712185.1 Bacteroidales bacterium | reverse complement strand
TGAAGCAGCTCATAACCATAAAGTACATTTTGAAGCGTAGGTTCATTCCTGGTTGTTCTCCGGAATTTATTATGCAGCTCGCCGGGACCGTCAATGCTTATCCCTGCAATAAAATCCTCAGTAGCAAAAAACCTGCACCATTCTTCCGTAAGCAGCGTGGCGTTGGTCTGTATACCGTTCAGGATTTTCCGTCCGGAGGGTTTATATTTCTTTTGCAGCTGAACAGCTTTCTGGTAGAAATCCATTCCTGCAAGCAGGGGTTCACCACCATGCCATGAAAACATTATAATATCATCTTCAGAGGCTTCTATGTGCTGACAAATGTACTTCTCGAGGATCTCAACATTCATGCGGAGTGTCGGAGAATCCGGGAACAGATCCTTCTTACCAAGGTAATAGCAATAGCTGCAACGAAGGTTGCATGAAGCTCCTGCCGGCTTAACGAAAATCTGAAAATCACGTGATAATTGTTTCACCACTTTGTTTGTTCTGTTACTTCCACCATATAATTTCTTCCTGCGCCGTGGCCGATATTTTCATTCTGATCCTCCAATCAACAGGATAGTAGTTATTTATCCTTTTGCCAATATTATTTATAAAGCCCAGATTCACACCTTTGTATGTTACAATCTGCCAGCCAGCCGGCGCACCTGTTATTGTAAAGTTGTCACGCCGAAGATATGCTATTGCCTGATCATAATCAAGAGCCGTGTAGCCGAACGAGCTGCTTTTCAGACCTGTTGAAATTGCCAGTTCATGGGATGGAATATGAACATTGTTCTTTACAGAGCATATCTTCGTACCTCCCTTAATTATCCTGAGATTCCGGGAAAGGATTATAAAATCACTGGTATTCCCTGCGACTGAAACAATGCCATTGTTTGATCTCACCAGATTTTCCTCAGGAAAATGACTCCAATCCGCTGCTCCTGACAGTTCATCTTTTGTTAGCCGCTTAAAAGGATTCTTCACGGCCTTCATTGCTTTTTGTTCCTGTCGCCCTGTTTTTATGAGAACTGAAAAAAACAGCCCCTCCCCTGTTATTTTCCCCGGGTGAAAGCCATATCCCGTAATGCCCTGATAATCTATTTTTGTAATATTCTTAAATTCGGATATATCCACCTCCCGGCATTCCATCTGAAACCTGTCTGCAAGCCATTTAACATTCTTTTCATTTTCGTCGGGATTGAAAGTGCATGTGCTGTATATGAGTATTCCATCCTCCTTCAGCGCAGGCAGGACATCCTTCAGTATTCTCTTCTGCCTTTCCGAACAATGGAGTGCGTTTTCCGGGGACCATTGCTTTACTGCCTGGGGATCTCTGAACATTCCTTCTCCGGAACAAGGTGCATCAACAACTATTAAATCGAAGTATCCCTCAAGTTTCCCGAAACAGGAAGGATCGCTGCATGTAACGATAGTATTTCCCCTGCCCCATTTGGTTATATTCTCCGACAGGACAGCCGCACGTGATATTATCACCTCGTTTGCAACAAGAAGACCTTTACTGCCTATCAGTTCCGAAAGGTGAGTACTTTTCCCTCCCGGGGCACCGCAGAGATCGAGAACTCTGATGTAATCCCTGCTTTCTGCAAATTGCCTGAAAACCTCTTCAATGAACATCGACGATGCCTCCTGCGGATAATAACAGCCCGCATGGAAAAGCGGATCTGAAGTGAAAGACGGACGATAATCAAGGTAATACCCGCTTTTACACCATGCGACAGATTCAGAGCCTGAAGGTTTCCGGTTCCATTTTGCCGTGTTGGTCCTTATACTGACAGGAGACGGTTCTTCCAGTGCCCGAAGCAATGCCTCCGCATCAACATATTCCTGCAGATTTATTCTGTTCCTGAAAAACTCCGGGTACATAATCTGATTACTTTGCCATTACTTTGCCATTGCCTATAAGTACAAACGGCGACCAGTACACAGGCTGAGGAAAGGACATCAGAACATCGCGCTGTGCAAGGGTAAGCGCTTCCTGGACATTATGTTCCTTAAGATACTTATAAAAATTTGCCATAAGGAGAGATGTCGGATAATCCGCAACCGCCCACAGGCTTACTATTACTGAGGATGATCCTGCAAAAAGGAAAGCCCTGCTGAGACCAACAAGCTCATCACCGCGGCTCAGATTCCCCAGACCCGTCTCACATGCACTTAACGTTACAAGACTTGCGTCGATATTCAATTCAAAAACTTCAAATACATTGAACCTGCCGTCATCTTCTTCGTTCGGTGAAAACAACAGATGGGAATAAAGAGGCTGTTCGTAATCATAACTGCCGTGTGTGGCGAAATGGATGAAATTATATCCTCTGGCATTACTCTTTACAAAAGTCTCGGTGCACCGTTCACCAAAAGCTGAGACGTTTTCGGGAAACAGCGGCAGTATATTTTTCACTTCATCTGTCGTTCCCGGGAGTCCTTGTCTGCCTTCAATAGTTACGTCGGAGAGTGCAACACCCATGAATTTTGAGCCCGGCCGTACACGTCTGTTGCTGCAAACCATAAAAACGCTTGCAGATGGCTCGTAAATTATATTGAACAGGCTGACGAAATAATCCCCGCCAGGCGTAACAAGCGCCTGAAAGGGAAGGAAATGGATGGATCCGTTCGGAATGATGACAAGATCAGATATTCCTTTCAGCTCGTCTTCCAGGGGAGAGATGAGGAATGAATAAAGCATGACAAGGGGGGCCTTCACTTCTTCAGCCGGAGCAGTAGATTGTATTGCTCTTCTTGCCTTTTCGATCAATGCAGCAAGTTCGTCCGGCCTTACCTGAATACCTTTACTTGTTATTCCCGACCCTGTGATAAGCCAGGCGAATAATTCATTCTCGCTTATCCAGTAACTCAGAACAGCTGTAGACCTGTCAAGTCCTGCCTGAAGATCGGTGATCTTTACAGGCTGTGCAGATACCATTTCCGCATAAGCAGGATTATATAACTTGATCCTTCGGATGATATCCTCATACTCCGATTGTGTCTCCTTAAGAACGCTTCTCAGATGAATTGTCTCCGAGTTCCTGGAGCTCTCTGCTGATGAGTAACTCACATCTCCCTTCTGCAGCAGCTTATAAAGCTTCTGTATCTCCATTCTCTTCTCCTGCTCAAGGGAAATCAGATCGCCAGGCATAGCTCCCTTATAATCAATCTTTTTATTAGCCAGGATATCATAGAATGCCCTGGCCCTTGCCTGTTCCGAGATACGGAAAGCATCTGCCGACCGGCCGGATCTCATGAGTATTCTTATGAGCCTGTCATATACTTCGCGTTTGTTATCGAAATACCTGCTCCTGAATTCATCAATGGTAAGATTTCCCCTTATCTTTTCTATCACCGATATCGAATTCATGTACGATTCAATGGCTTTCTCATCCTGGTTCAGGATTTCATGCATCCTTCCAAGGTGGAACCATGCCTGCCACACCGTTTCCGGAAAGTCAGCTGCTTCCAAAGCAGAAACTAGCAGTGGTCCGGCAGCTGCCGTATTCCCTTTGTCGACAAGTATCCGGCCTTTGTAAAGAAGAACATTTGACACACCTTCCCTGTTGCCTGAAGCAGCGAATTTCTGTTCCGACTGGCTCAGAAAGATCATGGCACTGTCCTGCTTCCCTTCCTGAAGAAGCACCTCAGCAATACGAAGGGAAGATATTGCTTCGCCTGTATATGAGCCCTGTGATGAATAATATTCATTTGCGCTGAGAACTTCCCCAAGTCTCAGGTTGAGTGAGGCATCCAGGCTTTTGGTATTCATGGCAAGTGTGTCTTTTTCGCGTTGTGCCTCCCTGTAATATCTTTCTGCTCGTGTGAAATCACCGATTTTCCCGTAAATATCTCCCATGCCGATGGTGTTCCAGATGACCTGTCCAATTATTCCGTAGTCCCTCGCCTCCTTCAGGGCTTTTTCCTGGTATCTCAGTGCATTTTCATATTCCCCGGCCTCGGCAGAAATTGCGGCAAGCAGCCGGTTATGACGCGATGTGCCAGAACGGAGTGCGGCTGCTTTCTTCAATGACCTTTCAATGATTTTACGGGCTTCAATGATATCTCCCCTGTCCGAGAAGAGATTTCCAAGTGCTAGCTCAGCTTCCATCTCACCCCTCGGGTCATTTGCCTGTCTGAAAATTACAAGTGCCCTGTTTATGAGATCTCCCGACTTCTCCGATCTGCCCATGGCTGAATAAAGCTGGCCGAGCGCCAGGTATGTATCTGCAATTGATAACCTGTTTACATTCTTCAGGCTCTGGTCCATCCCTTCACTCAGGGCAAGTGATTTCTCAAGGGATAATATACCTTTCTGACCCGATCCCATGTAAATTAAGATCTTTCCCTCTTGACGGTAATCTGCAATCGTATTGATAAGGTTCTTGTTCAGCGAATCGATTGCCAGGGCATTCCTTACATGGGTCAATGCAAGCTCATACTTTCCCGTCATCTCGTAGCAGTTAGCAATTTTCCTGTACACCTCCGACTCCATCGCAGGATTACGGTATATGCCAAGCTTTTTGCTGGCATCGAGCATCAAGGTGTAATGCTGAATAGCTTCAGGATATTTATGATTGTTAAAAAGGTTGTCGCCCTGGTTTTGTTCTTTTGTTACCCTTATCGATGGAGTTGCACAGCTGAAAATAACACAAAGTGAAATAAAGATGACTGTCAGGAGGCAGATACGTCGGAAATCTAGAAGCATGAGTTAATTTCAGAATATATATTGTGCCATTATTACAAACAATGGATCGGCAGGAACATTCTTCCCGAATACCGGTATCTTTACAGATTCACCCAGCCTGAACCTGTGGACCTGGAAAACCAGGCCCGGTTCATAGGAAAGTGCCCAGGAAGAAGGGATGGGCTCAGGTGTGATATACTCAATCACTCCCTGTCCCTCGTTGTAATAATTTATCTCATTCCCGAGAACAATCCATTCGTTGAGATGCAAATTACCAGCAACTCCGGTCTCAAACAGGTTACCGATTTTGAACTCACTTTCAGCTGTATCAGTCGGTCTTATGACCTTTGTTCCTTTGAAATTATATGTATAGGCAGAATAACCCGAAAACGAGTATGGGTACACTATTATCCTTGCTGACAGGTTCAAACCAAGAGCAAATGTACCATCACCGACAGGAAGGTCGTACTGGTTCTCGCTTCTGATGTTTCTCGGATTCTTGGCCCCTGTCGGAAATGTCATCTTCATTTTGCCTGAAAATGAAAATCTTCTTTCTTTCTCGGGAATGATCTGGTATTTCAGTGCGAGATGGCTGTCGCCTAGCCCAATGCCTCTGTGTTTATCTACAGTTACAACTGTTGTGCCGGCAACCACCTCAGTATTCTGTGTCTCTTCAAGAGAATTCATATATTCCGAGATCAGGTCTGCCTGGAGCCTGTCAGTTATACCATACTGCAAAGTAATGCCGTAAGCCGATTTTGATGACCATGTGCTGTTACGGTAATACTGTTTGTCGCCTGAATTATCAAAAAACCTGTCTGCAATCCTGTAATTTACCAGTAATCCCATCCTTAAAAACCCTTTACGGAGTGTGACCGGTTCTGTCACTATTGTTTGTTGCTTCAGGTCGGAGGGCACCAGAAGCTGTTCCGTCTGTCCCCTCAGTGAAGAAGACAGCACCCGGAGGAGACAAATTATAAATAAGGTTTTAGCTGACTGGTTCATAAGCTTACCTCATAAAAGGGAATATACTATAGCTTAATGTTGTAAACATATAGAACGGAGCATCATTATTCTTGCCGCTCAGCGGGAATCCGGCAAGCTGACAAATCTTCAGCCCGGGTGATATCTGGAGTTCAAAACCGGGTTCAAGGTTTATCAGCTTCTTTTCAGGATTTCTGTATTTATTTCCCCAGTATTCAGTCCACCCACCTTTTGTCCGGAAGAAGCTCCCGTTAAGGCTCAGGTTAAACCATCCGGTTGCCTGATAATGTAGTGAGAAATCAAAGGTATAAATGTCACTTAGCAGGTAGCTGTACAGTTGATTATAATATGAGAAAGACTTTTCAGCCAGAGTCTCCTCCCATCGGATGTTTTGACCCTCTTTCCCTGGAGTACGCATTGTCCATTCTGCTTCAACAGTAAAATCCTTGTAGCTTATCTTGCTTGCTGTGGCAAGAAGATAAACAGGAACACCATAACCATTAGTATTGTTATAGTGCAGGTTAATTGTCGAAGTATTTTCAGATGCAAGAGAAGCTGAGGTAATGGTATTCGAAGGTATTTCAGGCTCATATCCCGATGTAGGAAGAAAGATCCCCCCGGTAATATCAATATCAAACCATTTATACTGTACCGGTAACCGCAATGCTGTGTAAAGGAAAATATCACCCATTCCTCTGGACTCAGTCAGCTTATTTACTGTTATCCTCTCAGCGCTCGTAAGCGTTGTGCTGACCACTGTCACCGATGCCTCCCGTATCCCCCTTCTCAGGAAATTCGTCTCTGCACCAAGTTCAATAAAACTGGTAAGTCCGTACCGGAGATTGACAAAGTAATAATGATAAACTGATCCTGTACCGTAGTTCTTCAGGTAGACCAGGTCGCCGTCAGCATTGAACGACTGTGCACGGACTGCAAATTTATACCCGGCATTGGCCTGAACCTGTCCTCTGTAAAGATTAAGAGGACGCTGGTTATATGGCATTGTTAGCAACACATATTTATCCCTTTCAGGTGTTACTTTCTGACCTGCAGCATCATAACTTAAACTGAGGGATAACAGTATAATTAATAACAGAGCTGATACATTTTTCATATCAGTCAGCTTATTCAATTGGCAATGTATATCTTACAACACCTTTGGTTGCAAGTCCAAACCAAAGGTTGCCGTATTTATCCTCTCCTATTGAAAGGATAGTATTTTCAGGAAGTTTGCCGGTTGCGGCCTTGATGGTAAGGGGGATTATTCCGTCATACTTTACTAATCCGTCAGATGAAGTTGCAAACCAGATGCTCCCGCTCCTGTCCTGGAAAATATCATTTACCAGGCAGGTGTCTTTATTATTGAACAGCTGCAACTGATGGATCCCCCGGTTATCTATCCACGAAACAGTTTTTCCTCCCCTGGTGCCGATCCAGAGTCTGTTCTGTCTGTCGCGGAGAAGTGAAGAGACCCTGTTGTTTGGTAGTCCGTTTAACATGCCGAGGTAAGAATAAGATTTCCCGTCCCATTTTATTAATCCGTTATTTGTACCGAGCCACACATTCCCCGATGCATCCTCCTCAATGACATTTACGGTTTTGTAGAGATCGTTGTAGACCTTTTCATAGCCCGATCCCCTGTTCACGAAAAAACCCTGGTCGGCTGTTCCGATCCAGATGTTACCGTTTGATGCAACCTTTACAGACGTGATAATCAATGGATCAAGATAGGAGTCCCAGGTATTGGTCTCAGAGAGGACAGAAAGACCGAGAGCTGTGCCAATAATAATACTGCCGTCCTTATTTTCAGCAATGCAGCTGACGATATTGCTCAACAGCAGGCTGTTGGTAGTCCTGTACGAGGTCCAGGTATCATAATTATATCTTGCTATTCCCTGCCCAGCGAATGCGATCCAGAGATTATCCTTGCTGTCACGGCCAATATCAGTGACGGTATTTCCGGGTAATCCGTCATTTGTATCGAAATGTGTCCAGACACCTGCTGATTCCGGATCGAGAAGCTCATAATCATTCCGTTCGCATGAAGCGCAGAACAATAAAAACAGCAGAATGAATACACCGGCTGAAAAATTGATCAGGAATTTTAACTTTGTCATATCTTTTACCTTTAAACTCTTCTTAAAACGCAAGATTCCGTTCCAATTATTTATTGCTTAACCTCTTATACGCAAGCAGGATCGAAAAGTATAATATTTTTCAGGATTTTCAACAGGCGTGTCCGGGAGGTTTTTAACGATCGGATATTACTTCTCAACCGGCTTTGGAGAGTGCTTCTTCCAGAGGAAATAGACAGGTATACCCAGGAACACTATTATTAGTCCCGGAACAGTATAGGTTGGTTTGAAGATCAGCAGAATAACCATGATTGTCAATGTGGTAAGGATGTAGATCGCCGGGATAACCGGGTAACCGAGAGCTTTGTAAGGACGCGGATAATCAGGACGTTTTACCCTGAGGATAAAAATCGCAATGATTGTAAGAGTAAAGAAAATGAGAACCGCAAAGATAACATAATCAAGAAGGTCGCTATATGTGCCTGATAAGCACAGCAAAATTGACCATATTCCCTGTACCGTTATTGCCAGACCAGGAACCCCGTGTTTATTAACCTCCCCGACCTTTTTGAAAAAGAGTCCGTCCCTTGCCATGGCGTAATAGACCCTTGCCCCTGTCAGTATGAGCCCGTTATTACAGCCGAAGGTGCTGATCATAATGAAAAGTGCCATGATAACAGCAGCATAATCGCCGAAAACAACAGACATTGCTGAAGTCGCAACCCTGTCGTCGGTTGCAAACTGTATCCCCCTGCTGAGGACATCAGCGCCATCAGGAGAACCCACAAGGGGCAGTATCTTTATATAGATGAAATTTGTCAGCAGATAGACCACCGACACTATCATCGTACCAAAAGCCAGGCTAAGAGGAACATTCCTTTTAGGGTTGATAACTTCCCCCGATATGAATGTAACATTATACCAGGCATCTGATGAAAAGAGTGATCCGACGAGAGCAGTGCCGATAGCTGCCAAAAGGGCAAAACCGGCCAGGGGAATTACACCGTTTTCGGGATCAACCCTGCTTGCCTCCCAGAAGACCTCCTTATTAACCTCGAAGGATCCGATCCCCCTGGTTGCGACGAATCCGATAAAGATAAATCCCAAAAGAGCGATCACCTTGGTTGAGGAAAATATATTCTGAACCGTTTTCCCGGTAACAATACCTCTTGTATTCAGCCATGACAGGAATGCTATCATTAAAATAGCTATTACCATTGTACTGTTGACGTTCAATGGACCGATTTGCATCAGTATATTCTTATCCGATATCCACGGAAGCAGTACGCCGCTGAATTTTGCAAAAGCCACTGCAACGGCTGCAATTGAACCGCATTCTATAACAAGGAATGTGGTCCATCCGAAAAGAAACCCGATGAGCGGATGATAAGCCTCCTTCAGATAGACGTACTGCCCTCCCACAGCAGGCATCATCGAAGCCAGCTCCCCATAGCTCAATGCCCCTGTTATTGTTATTATCCCTGTGATGAGCCAGACTATCATAAGCCAGCCCGGCGATCCGACACTCCTTGCTATATCTGCACTTACAATGAATATCCCGGAACCTATCATAGATCCCGCCACAATTGAAATTCCGTCAAAAAGATTTACGCGTTTTTTAAGGAGGTGGTTTTCTGATTGCATACAATTAACTCAACGTGGCAGACAAAAGTAATTAAACAATTGAATTTAAAGTTAAATATATGTACTTTTAGAATAGTTAAATCCTACATCTATGAAAAGATCTTTAGTATTTCTTATGACTGCTTTGATGGCAGTCTCTGTTTGTGCACAGAAGTTCGACCAGCTGGCCAAAACTCCTCCTATGGGATGGAACAGCTGGAATAAGTTTCATTGCGATGTAAGTGAAAAACTTATTATGCAAACCGCTGACGCGATGGTAAGCAGCGGCATGAAAGATGCCGGTTATGAGTATATTGTTATTGACGATTGCTGGCAGATATCGCGCGATGAAAATGGTGAGATAGTAGCTGATAAAGAGAGATTCCCGCACGGTATGAAATACGTTGCCGATTACGTCCACTCCAAAGGTCTCAAATTCGGAATCTATTCCAGTGCAGGGACTGTTACCTGCCAGAGGCGGCCGGGAGGTTTCGGGCATGAGTACCAGGATGCCCGCACCTATGCGCGTTATGGAGTTGATTATCTTAAATATGACTGGTGCGGTTCCACAACCCAGGATGCAAGATCATCATATACAAATATGAGGAATGCGCTTTACGCTGCAGGCAGGCCAATAGTATTCAGCATATGTGAATGGGGACAGAATAAACCCTGGGAATGGGCCGGGGATGTTGGTCATCTTTGGAGAACCACAGGTGATATAAGCGATAACTGGAACAGTATGATCAATATTTTCGAGCAGCAGAAGGATCTGGCCAGATATGCCGGTCCCGGCAGGTGGAACGACCCCGATATGCTTGAAGTGGGAAACGGAGGCATGACTACTGAAGAATACAGGACCCATTTTTCGCTCTGGTGCATGCTTGCATCACCCCTGATGGCAGGAAATGATCTGGCAAACATGACACCCGAAACAAAATTGATCCTTATGAACAAGGAGATGATCGCCATCAATCAGGATACACTTGGTATCCAGGCTACCTGCTACAGGGATCAGGGCAATTACCAGATATGGGTAAAAGGACTCGCAAACAACGAAAAAGCAGTATGTCTTCTGAATAAGAGCGATGAAAAGAAATCGGTGCTTGTGGACTTTACCCTTCTGGCACAGATAAGAACCATGACAAGGAGATTCAGACCACCTTCAGGTACAACTGGCGCCGGAGTTCCGGCGGGTGGATTCGGTGTACCGGGGGCACCAGGCGCTGCGGGAGCCCAGAGAGCGCCCGGTGGCCAGGGAGCACCGGGCGGAGCTCCTGCAACTGCAGGTGCAACTGCACCGGGTGGTCCGGGACCAATGGGTCAGCGCGGCTTCACACCGCTTACACTGACAGATTACCGCATCAGGGATCTGTGGGAACATAAAGACCTGGTGCTGAAAGAAACATCGGTTTATGTCGATCTGCCACCTCATTCAGTTAAAGTTTACAGATTCGTCAGAAAATAACAGGGACTCGCAGAAATCAACCCGATAGCTGATCAGCACAGATATTCCCGTATAACTTATTTAACTAAAGCAATCATGAGAAACGTTGCCTTAAAAACTATTATCCTGTCAGTTCTCCTGACAACCATTTCCATCAGCCTGAATTCACAGTCCGGAATGTCGCTTGTGAAGGTGATTATAGGAACGGATCATAAGGACTGGACATACAGGGTAAATGAAACAGCTAAGTTCACGGTCCAGGTTTACAAATTTGGCAACCTGCTCGAAGATGTCACTGTCGATTATGAAGCCGGCCCGGAGATGCTTCCCGATATTAAAAAGGAAGGGATTATGTTGAAGAACGGAAAGACCGAACTCTCGGGGACGATGAAAGTACCTGGATTTTACAGAGTAAGAGTATGGGCAATTGTTGATGGAAGGAGGTATGAAGGCCTTGCAACTGCAGCTTTTGAACCTGAAAAGATCCAGCCGACTGTCAAAGATCCCCCTGATTTCGATAGTTTCTGGAGTAATGCTATTGCGGAAGCTCGGAAATTAAATCTTGATCCGCGGATCACTTTACTCCCTGAACGTTGCACAAGCGAAGCGAATGTGTACCACATCAGTTTTCAGAACGAGTCTTTCATGTCAAGGATATATGGAATGCTCGCTGTTCCTAAGAAGCCGGGAAAATACCCGGCAATACTCAGGGTCCCCGGTGCAGGAATTCGTCCGTATTCAGGCGATACCCGAACGGCAGCCCTCGGATTCATAACGCTCGAGATAGGAATACACGGAATACCGGTAAACCTCGATCCCCAGGTTTACTTAGATCTTAATGGAGGCGCACTGGCATCCTATAATACTATCAGGATGAATGATAAGAATACACATTATTATAAAAGAGTATATATCGGCTGTGTGAGAGCTGTCGATTTTATCTTTACCCTGCCCGAGTTTAACGGTACTGATATAGCTGTGACCGGGGGCAGCCAGGGAGGGGCGCTTACAATAGTGACTGCCGGTCTCGATAAGAGAATCAAATTCGCTGCAGCTATGTATCCCGCTCTCTGTGACCATACAGGATACCTGAATAAAAGAGCCGGAGGATGGCCTCATTATTTCAGGAATACAGAACCAAAACCAGGAGAGGTTGAGACCCTTGCCTATTACGATGTAGTTAATTTTGCAAGGAGAATAACTGTACCGGGTTATTATACCTGGGGATTTAATGATCTTACCTGTCCCCCGACATCCATGTACTCAGCTTATAACATGATTACTGCACCCAAAGAACTGGTGATATTCCAGGAGACCGGTCACTGGACGTTTATGGAACAGTCAGAGGCTCTTAATAATTGGCTTGTGGATAAGCTGAGATAGACCGGTTTAAGGTTACTTGTTAGTTTTTTGAGAAGATATCGAACCGCCGGACCTCAGGTTTCTGATGTTCAGCGGCCATGATTTTCTCAATCTCTTTTACAATAT
>JADDYF010000009.1 GCA_015712185.1 Bacteroidales bacterium | reverse complement strand
GACGGAAAAACAAAAGAAGCTGAAAGTTCTATTGAAAAATTCAAATCTCTTCGCAAAGAGAACTTGAAATCCGAAGCAGATATTATGACTTGGCTAGGATGGATATGTTCTGAAGCAGGGATTCTTGATAATGCCGAAGAGTACTACCGGAAAGCACTCTCTTTTCAGCCAGATAGTGTTTACAGGAAATACAACCTGACTGTTTTCCTAATTCTTAAGAACAGAAGTATAAACGAGGGTGTCGAAATTCTTGATGAGATAATAAAGTCATATCCTCAAGTCCTTCAAAACTATGGATTTTTAGATCGGTATGGATGGGGCTCATACAAACAGGGCAAGTATAAGGAGGCACTTGATATACTCCAGAAAAGCTGGAATTTGAGAAGAGAGAAGGCTATTTACAATCACGAAGCATATCTTCATCTCGAGGAAGCAAAAAAGGCTGTTGCCGGGATGAAGAATAATTAAATTGTATCGAGTGATTAGCGCCTTGCTGAGCTGAATCGGATTAAGTCTATCTGAAATCAGCTCCGGGGATATTTGTTCGACTATCTGAAATAGAATTTACTTTGGCTTAAACAATGTATACCTTTGATAAATCCATAGATCTTCATCATTATGAGAAACCACTAAAGTCCAGATTAGAAGTCCACCTTTTTTACCTTGTTTTTCGTCTTATATATATCAAATTACATTAAATATCGAAAGGCAATTGTAATGAGAAAGACCAAAACACCGACGGTATGTTTGCTTTCTGCTTAAATTGAGACTCAATGTAAAATTTTTGGGACAACAGGTATAGAACTTGTCATTTGATTATCCGAACTTTGTTTTGGAATCTGGTCGTTAAAATAAAATTGACTTTAGCTTTTTCTTTGTGTAACTTTGTTTAAGAATTTGGTTAATAAGTATTACGAGATTGATATATAATATGTCAACCTCTGTGTTCGGTATTTTCTATCCTTTATAAGTTTTTATTAAGTTTTTGACTTAGCAGGATATTTTAAAATTCACATATATCCCGAAGATTATTTCCCAGAAAAAGAATTTTAAAAGGAAGAATCTGAAAATCCTTTAAAAGAGTAGGAGGAATAAAGAATTAATATCTAAGGATTATGAAAAAAGCAATTTCTTTTGTTCTGGTAGCATTCCTGATATTATTAGGAGTAGCAAAAACTAATGTCGTTTCAGCTCAGGACCAGCCAACTACAAAAGCCAAAGCAGACAATTTCTCTTGGTCTCATTATGGAGCAAGTTATCAACGTGTTCCGTTATACCTGAATAATGAGGGAACACCTGTCGTTGTCAGGGTATTTACAGAATGGCATTGTATATGCTTTTGGGAATATAACGCCGATTGGGATTGGTTTAACCAGACATGGATGATTATGAGATGGCGAGGGGAATTTACGTATAATGGTGTATTATATGAAATCAATGATAACTTAATCTGGGGCAAGAACAAGAATGAAGCCGTGGACTGGAATGATTACAGATACTATGCTATTGAATTTAATTCCAATGTCAAGGGCAGCGATGGAAGTCATCTTAAAGCACATGGTGTCTGGACTCAATATGATGAAGAGTGGAATTTTGTAAATAAATGGGAATATGATCAAATTGTCTCCAATTAAAGCGAAAATTTTATAGGATAATCTTAAATCAGGTAAAATTTGCTTTAATTGAAATGCAGTAATCAATTCCCAGCCCTCGGAAATCATCTCCGGGGGCTTTTGTTCTACTATCTGAAATAAAATTAACCTTGGCTTAAACCAGGTGTACCTTTGATAAATCCATTGATCTTCAGCATTATGAGAAACCACTAAAGTCCAGATTAGAAGTCCACCTTTTTTACCTTGTTTTTCGTCTTATATATATCAAATTACATTAAATATCGAAAGGTATTCGTAATGAGAAAGACCAAAACACCGACGGTATGTGTGCTTTCTGCTTAAAGTGAGACTCACAGTAAAATTTTTGGGACAACAGGTATAGAACTTGTCATTTGATTATCCGAACTTTGTTTTGGAATCTGGTAGTTAAAATAAAATTGACTTTGGCTTTTTAGTGGTGTAATTTTATAATGGATTAAAAAATGTATTGATGGTGTGGTTATTAACTTGTTTAGTGTGATTTATTTGTCTTTGGCACACCTGATAAACTAGTTTCGGGATTAATTAAAACCTAATACGGATGAGACTTTAGATAACCACCATGGGGAATACAGGGATTATAATAAGATTTAATGAATATTTTTGTGGATGAGAAATCTAAAAAAGATAATCTGTCTCGTTGTAAGTTCTATCATTTTAGACTTACCAATAATCTTCGGTCAGAACTTATCCGATGGAGGATTCAGGCAGAGTTTTGAAAGACTTGACTCGGCTCTGTTAGCTAAACTGACCCTGAACAGTTCACCGCTTAGGTCTGGGAAGGAAAACTATTCAACTATTGAAGGTGACCCGTATCTTTACGGTGATTTTGCCACAGGGGAAGTTATTCTTAAAACAGGTGAAAAAATTCCACTCTGGCTCAGATTTAACATTTATACACGTGTTGTACAATTCAGGCAGGATGATGAGATCTATGTGCTTTTAAATAAGGGAAGCGTGTCTTCTGTACTTATCGACTCCCTCAGATTTATTTATACAAGTTACCTGAAATCAGCGGATGATGAGAATTCAAAAGCAAATACCTGGTTTATTCTTAAAAAGGATGGTAAACTGAAATTACTTGTCATGAAGAACCTGAGGATTCAGCCTGGTGAAAATCCAAGGGCTTATCAGTCACCAACTATGCCAAAATTCATATCAATGGCTGACTCCTATTACCTTGAACCTGAAGGTAAAAGCGCTATAAGGATAGAAAGCAAAAAGGATCTGTTAGCTCTGTTTGCAGATAAAAGTTCAGCTGTTATGCAATTCATGGATGCAAATAAGCTTGGAGTAAAAAAAGCTAAACACCTCACAAAAATCCTTGAATATTATAACACTTTGTAATAAAAAATTGTAAGGTACCCTTCCACTGACTATTTTTAATCCCTGGCAGTCGTCCAGCCCTCAAAATCAGCTCTGGGGGCTTTTTATTCTAATAATCAGACTCTCACTTGACTTTGGCTTTTTGATGGTGTAACTTTATATAAGAATCTGGTTGATAAGGATCATGAAGGTTGATATTGCATATGCTTATTTCTAACTTCTTTCTATTAACTAAAATCTTTCAACTATGAAAATACAAACCGTCATCTTAATTTGTCTTCTTTCCTTTCATCTCCCGTCCAGCGGGCAGGCCGATAGCATAATCAATGCATTAAGAGTTTCCGGTTACACTAAACCAGATATCATCAAGAAGGGGACGGAGCAGGTTTTAAACAGAGTAAGCGCCCGGGATAAAAATGGAGCGAAACAGATAATTAATTTTCTTCTTTCCGAAATTGAAGATTCAGTTTATGCTGCATTTGATTCCTACAATTACGCACTGATATTGTATTGGATGTCTGATTATGAAGAGCTAATTAAGTTTTATGTTCGTTTTGATTCCCTGCAAGCGGTCAGAGAGCATAAGATCAAACCCAGTAACCTTAATCTCTATCTGAACCTCGCATGGTCATTACCGGAAGCTGCAAGCAGGATGTTCAAATCCATCAAAGCATCCGGTCTGAAGGATGAATATAAGGAAGTATTGATCCTGGATTTACATAAATGGGCTGAGGAAGTTGACTCGGGTGATTATTTGATAAAGAATTATTCCCAAAGGATTAACCAGTTCAAATATAAATACCCGGAAAGCAGGTTAAAGGATTTTGTTGAAAAGCATGTTAAGCCCGGGCATTTTCACTGGGAAAAGCTTGACTAAAAATATAAAGAGAATTATTTCAAAAGCCGGAGGCTTTGATCACATTCGGCCGGGCAAGTTGTAATTAATTTAAAATGTAGAAAAACAATTAATTATGTCTGATCAGGTATGGTCAACCTTCTCTGTTGAACTATAAGATCTATAATCGACTAATTTCTTTGTATTATTAGTAAATTTATTCTATATTGTTATATCAGAGTGTAAATAATAAATATTAAAGAATCAATTATGGAACAGTTTTCCTTTTACATAAAGTCACCTCGGATCATTCTGACCTTCGTGTTAATAGTCCTTCCAATCTTGACAAACGCACAATCCAATTTATACTCCGGTTTACCGCAATATCTTTATCCTGAGTTTTCCGGAGCTATTTTAAAAATGAAAAATGGTAAACACCTGACTTCAGAAATGAATTACAATATGGTTACCGGGAGCATGGTATTTGAAAGAGAAGGGAAAATTTACGATCTTCTTAATGTTGGATTAATTGATACTGTATACTTGCAGAATTCCAAATTTGTACATTTTGGAAACGTATTCTATGAGATAATTTTTTCTGCACCAATCTCTCTTTTTCTCCACCATAAGGGAACCCTGGTTCTGGCAGGGAAACCAGCTGGTTATGGTACTACATCACAGACCTCCAGTATAACAAACGTATCCGTAATTTCCTCAAATAATGGGTATTATAACTTGAAATTACCTCCTGATTTAATTGTGAAAGTTGACCTGATTTACTGGGTAAGGAAAGATAACAACTTGTTCAGTTTTACCAATATGAAGCAATTCCTTAAAATATTTCCTGGTAATGAGGTTGACCTTAAAAAATACATAAAAAAGAACCATGTTAAAATTGAGAGAAAGAATGACCTTATAAAACTTATGAGTTATTGTAATGATATCATTACTGATGACTAATCAGTATGTATGGAGAATAAAAAGAATCAATGTAAAATACAGCAATCAGCGAGCCCTCGGAATCAGCTCCGGGGGCTTACTCATTCTAATAATCTGACCCTCATTTGACTTTGATATCTGGATTGCTTAACTTTACATATATAAACTTGTTACCTCCCAAAAGCTAATGCCAATCTGGTCTTCCGAGATAAAAGAGCTCGAGAAACTTTTTGAATCCTTCAAAGGTCAGTTACCCGATCTGGAAAAAGAACTGGAGCGGTTGATAAAAGCTGAGGATGAGAACATGGTTCTTGTTTATGCCAGGAGGTGCCTGGAAGTAATAATAACAGATCTGTGTGAGAGTGAACTGAAAAGACACAGGAAGACAGAACCCCTGCAAGGGATCATTGATAAGCTTAACAAGGAAGAGAAAGTCCCTTCCCATATTATTGCCTCGATGCATGGTCTGAACGGTATGTCGACTTTTGGTACCCATCCTAAAGATTTTGATCCTGAACAGATAAAGCCGGTTCTTAATAATCTTGATATAATCATCAAGTGGTATCTTAAATACAGGGAACCCCGTACCATAGGAAAAGCATCTTTGGAAAAAGAAGAGGTTCAATACACGGAGCCAATGGAGGGAATCAGGAAAGAAGAGCAAAAGGAGGTTAATAATAAATCAGTTAAATCACCCAGGCAGAAGTTACTATCAGGTGCATTGCTGACAGCAATCCTGGTAATAGCTGCAATCCTTACTTTTCCAAAAACATTCAAACGGAACACTCTTGAAAGATTAAGATCATCAGGTGATAAAATAGTCGTTGCAGTGATGCCGTTTCAGAATCTGACCAATGACTCTGTATGGGATGTATGGCAGGAAGGGATCCAGGACAATTTAATCGCATCCCTGTCTAACTCTGTGGAATTAAAGGTCAGACAAGCTGAATCAATTACCGGTTTGCTCCGTAGTAATGGTTTCACCAATTATGCATCAGTCACACCTGATGTCGGAAGTAAAATCTCACAAAAACTGGATGCAAATATTTTTGTCTCGGGAAGTATAAATAAAGCAGGTCCTTCAATACGATTAAATGCACAATTAATTGATCCGAAAACAGAAGAGGTCTTTAAGTCCTTTCAGTTAAACGGAACGGCAGACAGGATACTTAATGTACTGGATTCACTTGCCATTGAGGTAAAGAATTTCCTGATAATTACTAAACTGAAGAAAGGGCAATCCCCTGATGATTTTCAGCTTGTGGCAACAACATACTCCCCTGAAGCATACAGCTTATTTCTTCTTGGAAATAAAGCTTATAGAAATGCAGATTTTTTTTCAGCATATGAAATGTACCTGCAGGCGATTGCAATTGATACAAATTTTGTTGAAGCTTTTTTAAAACTATCTGTAGGTTATTACAATGAGTACTTATATGATGAAGCTAAAAAGTGGTGCCTTAAAGCATTCGAGAAAAAGGATCAGATGCCATTACGGCTGAAAATCAACATAAACAGGGTTTACTCACTATTGTTTGAAACACATTATGAGGAGATCAAATATCTCAGGCAGTTGCAGGAAATTGACGATTTGCTGCCGGGAACTTATTACAGTTTAGGTTATTCATATTCTCTTTTGTTGCAATTTGAAAAAGCAATTCCCGAATATGAAAAATCACTTGAGATATACGATAAATTAGGGATAAGGCCTGCCTGGGTTTTTAATTATACACAACTTGGAGAAGCATATAATAAAACAGGACAATTTAAAAAAGAGAAAAGACTCTATCAGAGAGCAGAAAAGGACTTTCCGGATAACCTGGTTTTAACATATAATGAGTGCCTTCTTGCGGCAGTTGAAGGAGATACTATTAATGAAGAGAAATATCTTAATAAAGCTTTACGTTTAGCAAAAGAGAACTCGTGGACTGAGCCAAATGCTTCAGCACAAATGGCATTTGGTTATTTTGAAATAGGCAAAGAGGATAAGGCTGAACAATATTACCGCCATGCATTAATCCTGGAACCGGAAAAACCTGAAAGGAGGAACAATCTTGCCTTCTTCCTTATCGATAGTGAACGGAATATTGAAGAAGGTATGAAATTAGTGGAAGAAGCCCTGGATCTGAGTCCGGATAACTATCTTTTTCTGGATACTAAAGGCTGGGGTTTATATAAGCAGGGCAGATATAGTGAGGCAAATGAGATAATCCGTAAAAGCTGGGATTTGAGAAAAGAAAAAGCTGTATACGATCATAAAGCATTCCTTCGCCTTGATGAAGTAAAAAAAGCCTTCGAAAATAAAAAATAATTAATGGCAATCTGGACAGCTGAAATAAAAGAGCTTGAGAAACTTTATGAATCCCTCAAAGGTCATTTACCTGAACTTGAGAAGGAATTAATTCAACTGATCAGGACTGAAGATGCTAATGTTGTTTTGCTGTACTCAAGGAGATGTCTTGAAGTCATCCTTACAGGTTTATTTGAATGTGAACAAAAAAGGGATAGAGGAACAGAACCTCTGCAGGGAATCATTGATAGGCTAAACAAGGGAAAAAAAATACCTGCTCATATTATAGCATCAATGCACGGTCTTAATGAATTATCCACCTTCGGAACTCATCCCAAAGATTTTGATCCACGCCAAGTGAAACCAGTTCTTAATAATCTTGGCATAATCTTAATTTGGTATTTGAGATATAAAGGTTTGAAGTTTGAAGTTAAATCAGAACATGAAGAGACAAAGTATGAAGCCAGACAACAAACTGTGTCACCACCTGAAAAATCAATTATAGTCCTGC
>JADDYF010000116.1 GCA_015712185.1 Bacteroidales bacterium | reverse complement strand
ACTGTCAAGCACAAGGGTTACATGGTTTGATCTCTTTCTTAACCTGTATGCCCTTCCCTGTGGAGCTGTCTGGAGCCTTTTCATCGTCCGTCCGCTGTCTACATGAATGTTCCTCACATACAGGTTGCTTTCCTCAACCCGTACACCTTCATTTTTCGCCTGCCAGTTCGCTATTGCTGAAAGAAGCAGCTTCTCCAGCCTGCGCGATGCTTCCTGCTGACTGTACTTTAGTATGTCAAGCGCCTTGTTCACATCCTTTCCGCTGATCAGATCAGTAACTAACCGCATTTTACGCGGAGATGTTGGACAGTTTCTGAGAATTGCCTGGTACCTGTTCCTGGCGGCTTCTTTTCTTAGTTCAGCTGTATTTCTTTTACGTGCACCCATCTGCGTTGTTTTTTCAATTAGAAATTAAGGGCTACTTATTGCCTGAGTGACCTCTGAAAGTACGTGTCGGCGCGAATTCTCCGAGCTTGTGACCAACCATATTTTCGGTGATGTAAACAGGAATGAATTTATTCCCGTTATGCACTGCAACGGTATGGCCTACAAAATCAGGGGAGATGACCGATCTCCGCGACCATGTCTTAACCACTGATTTCTTATGCCCCTCATTCATCTCGAGAATTCTTTTCTCAAGCTTAAAGTCGATGAAAGGGCCTTTCTTAATCGATCTGCTCATTCTGAATCAGTTATTTTTTACTTCTTTCTATAATAAATTTCGAAGAATACTTCTTCTTGTCCCTTGTCTTATAACCTTTTGCAGGCACTCCCCTGCGTGACCTCGGATGTCCGCCAGAAGCTTTCCCTTCACCGCCACCCATCGGATGGTCCACAGGATTCATGGCGACACCTCTTACCCTCGGCCTGCGTCCCTGCCATCTTGTACGACCGGCTTTACCCGATCTTTCGAGATTATGGTCGGGATTTGAGACTGTACCAATGGTGGCGCGGCATGCAGTCAGAACCATTCTTGTTTCGCCCGATGGTAGTTTTATAGTTGCATATTTCCCCTCTCGTGCCGATAATTGTGCAAAGGTTCCTGCACTCCTGGCAAGTGCACCGCCCTTACCCGGTTTTAACTCAACATTATGTACAATCGTTCCAAGCGGAATGTCCTCAATAAACATTGTGTTTCCGACTTCCGGAGCAGCACTTTTGCCTGACATAATCTTTTGTCCGACATGAAGACCGACTGGTGCAACTATATATCTTTTTTCACCATCCTTATATGCGACAAGTGCAATTCTTGCTGAACGGTTGGGATCATACTCAATAGATTTTACTGTCGCCGGTATCCCATCTTTATCGCGCTGGAAATCAACAACTCTGTACATCCTCTTATGTCCGCCTCCGATGTATCTCATTGTACGTTTGCCGTTGACATTCCTGCCTCCGGTTTTCCTGTGTGGACGAAGGAGTGATTTCTCAGGTACAGTGCTAGTGATCGTTTCAAAAGCGCTGATTACTTTATGTCTCTGACCTGGTGTTACAGGTTTTATCTTTCTGACTGCCATTTCTGTTTAAATATTGCTATAGAAATCTATTTTGTTACCTTCCGCAAGAGTAACCACCGCCTTCTTTGTGGCAGCAGTCTTCCCTGTCAGAATGCCTGATTTTGTATTACGGGACTTTACCTTCCCGCCATACCTCATCGTGTTCACCGATTCAACCGTTACACCATACAGTTCTTCAACGGCCTTTTTAATCTGTACCTTATTCGCGCTTTTATCAACAAAAAAACCATAGCGGTTATATTTATCGCCCTGGCTTGTCATCTTTTCCGTTACGATCGGTTTCAGCAAAATATTCATTACTCAAAGTTTACTAGTTTTCAAATGTTGCATGCAAAACGTCAACTGCGCTCTCGACAAGAACTAAAGTTGAAGCTTTCATTATCTCGTATGTATTTAATCTTCTGACAGTTACAACTTCAATACCTTGTACATTTCGGGATGACAAATATATATTTTTATTTTGTTCCGGTAAAACAAAGAGCGATTTTTTATTTGTGATATTCAGGTTATTCCCAAGTTTGAGCAGCTCTTTTGTTTTTGGTTCCTCAAAGGAGAAGTCCTCAAGAACGATAATGTTGTTCGATGAAGCTTTATAGGAAAGAGCTGATTTCCTGGCCAGTTGTTTCAGCTTTTTATTCAGCTTGAATCCGTAATACCTCGGCTGCGGACCGAAAATACGTCCTCCGCCCCTGAACAGAGGATTCTTTATACTTCCGGCACGTGCTGTACCCGTACCTTTCTGCCTTTTTATCTTCCTGGTGCTCCCTGCGATCTCTCCCCTCTCCTTCGCTTTATGAGTACCCTGACGCTGATTTGCCATGAACTGTTTCGTATCGAGGTAAATGGCATGATCGTTGGGTTCAATACCGAAAATGGAATCATTCAGACTCACTTTTCTTCCGGTTGACTTACCATTAATATTAAGAATCGTTAATTCCATTATTTTGTAATTATTACGTAACCACCTTTCGGACCGGGAACTGATCCTTTTACTATAATTATATCATTCTCAGGCATGAGTTTCATTACCCTCATGCTAATTGACATTACTTTGTTTCCACCCGTTCGTCCGGCCATCCTCATACCCGGAAGCACCCTTGAAGGGAATGATGATGCACCCAGTGAACCGGGCGCCCTTCCCCTGTTATGCTGTCCATGGGTTTGGCCCCCCACACCTTTGAATCCGTGGCGTTTTACCACACCCTGGAATCCTTTTCCTTTTGACCAGCCTCTTACATCAACCCAGTTGTCAGGTCTGAATAGTTCAGCAGTAAGAACATCCCCTTCCTTAACCTGTCCTTCCTCATAACCGACAAACTCAATGAGTTTTCTTTTGGGCGTTGTGTTGACTTTCCTGAAATGGCCCAGTTCAGCCTTGGTAGTGTGCTTCTCTTTCTTTTCATCAAATCCAAGCTGCACGGCGAAATAGCCATCTCTTTCTCTGGTCTTTATCTGGGTGACAACGCACGGGCCCGCCTGCAGCACTGTACAGGCAACATTCTTCCCTTCATCATCATAAAGGGAAGTCATTCCGACTTTTTTACCAATTAATCCCTGCATCTCTTTTCTGGTTTATTTATTTCACACTTTAATTTCCACTTCAACTCCGCTCGGAAGCTCAAGCTTCATCAGAGCATCGATGGTCTTGGGTGTCGAGCTGTAGATATCCAGAAGCCTTTTATAGGATGAAAGCTGAAACTGCTCTCTGGCCTTTTTATTCACAAACGGTGAACGAAGAACTGTATAAATCTTTTTATGGGTGGGTAGCGGGATAGGACCGCTGACAACAGCACCTGTCGATTTTACTGTTTTTACAATCTTCTCGGCGGACTTATCGACGAGGTTATGATCATAAGATTTCAGCTTGATACGAATTTTCTGACTCATGTTTAAAGTATTTTACCTTTTGTAATTTCAACTATTCTGTTTGCGATCTCCTCGGGCACCTCCTCGTAGTGCGAGAACTCCATGGTTGAGGTCGCCCTGCCGGAGGTCAGCGTGCGGAGAACCGTTACATAACCAAATTTTTCAGCCAGAGGGACTTTTGCCCTGACCACCCTGGAGCCGGCCTTTGATTCCATACCTTCCACCCTTCCTCTTCTCCGGTTAAAGTCGCTTATCACATCACCAACATACTCCTCGGGAGTAATAACTTCTGTCGACATTATCGGCTCAAGGAGTACAGGATGGCACTTCCCGGCGAATCGTCTGAACGCCTGCTTGGCTGCAATCTCAAATGATAGTGCATCGGAGTCAACCGGATGAAATGAACCATCTTTTAATATCACCTTAAGACTTTCAAGGGGAAATCCGGCAAGAGGACCATTTGACATTGCTTCACGGAATCCTTTTTCTATCGAAGGGATGAACTCTTTCGGAATGTTTCCGCCCTTAATCTCATTCATGAACTGCAGTCCTCTCAAACCATTATCAGCAGGCATCAATTCAATTGTTATATCGGCAAATTTCCCTTTACCGCCGGTTTGTTTCTTGAATACTTCGCGGAATTCCGCCGAAGTTGTAATAGCCTCTTTGTATGCTACCTGAGGTGGTCCTTGATTGCATTCAACATTGAATTCCCTCCTGAGCCGGTCTATAAGTATCTCGAGATGCAATTCGCCCATACCGTTGATAATTGTCTGGCCGCTGTCCGGATCAATCTTCACCTGGAAAGTCGGGTCCTCTTCCGCCAGCTTGTGCAGTGCCAGAGCTAGTTTATCTACATCCGACTGTGTTTTTGGTTCAATTGCCACTCCGATAACAGGCTCGGGGAAATCCATTGATTCGAGCAGGATCGGCTTATGAATGGCACAGAGCGTATCTCCTGTTTTCAATTCCTTAAAGCCTACTCCGGCACAAATGTCTCCGGCTGAGATGCTGTCAATAGGGTTTTGTTTGTTGGCATGCATCCTGAAGAGACGAGTGATCCTTTCCCTCCTGCCGGTTCGTACATTAAGCATCGAGTCTCCGGCATGGAGAATACCGGAATAGATCCTCAGAAACACAAGCCTGCCCACAAACGGATCCGTTGCAATCTTAAAGGCAAGAGCTGCAAGTGGAGCCTCATCATCCGGCTCACGGATTACTTCATTGTCGTTTCTAGGGTCAACACCCTTTACAGAACCCTTATCTATCGGTGAAGGAAGGTATGCAACTATAGCATCAAGAAGGCTCTGTATACCTTTATTCTTAAATGCGGCACCGCAGAGCACCGGAACAGCAGAACCGGCAACTGCTGATTTCCTCAATGCAATCATGATCTCCTCGGCTGAGATGGATTCATGGTCTTCGATATATCTCTCAAGCAGAGTATCATCAACCTCAGCAACTGCTTCGACCAGTTTTCCTCTCCATTCCTCTGCCTCCTCAACCAGATCGAAAGGAACATCTTCTATTGCGTACCTTGTACCTGTTTCATCATCATTATAATAAACCACAGACTTCATTCTGACCAGGTCGACCACACCTCTGAAATTCTCCTCCGATCCGATCGGGATCTGGACCGGCACAGGGTGAGCATCCAGCTTATCCTTTATCTGGTGGATGACACTCAGGAAATCAGCGCCGGCACGATCCATCTTGTTGACAAATGCGATTCGTGGTACACCATATTTATTGGCCTGCCTCCATACTGTTTCCGACTGTGGTTCAACGCCTCCCACACCGCAGAATATTGCTACCGCACCGTCAAGCACCCTGAGCGATCGTTCCACCTCAACAGTAAAATCAACATGTCCGGGTGTATCAATGATATTTATCTTAAAGTCCTCGGCATTATATTTCCAGTAGGTTGTTGTGGCAGCAGATGTTATTGTTATTCCACGTTCCTGCTCCTGAATCATCCAGTCCATCTGGGCATTACCGTCATGTACCTCACCCATGCGATGCGTACGACCGGTATAGAACAGAATCCTCTCTGTCGTTGTGGTCTTGCCGGCATCGATGTGGGCCATGATTCCGATGTTTCTGGTATATTTCAGGTTCTTATCCATCCTGTGGTTATACTGCTGCTGTACTGATGATCAGTTAAAACCGGAAATGTGCAAAAGCTTTGTTGGCTTCTGCCATCCTGTGAGTATCTTCTTTCTTCTTATAAGCTCCTCCTTCAAGTTTATAGGCCGCCATAAGCTCAGCTGCAAGTCTTTCAGCCATTGAGTGACCCGTTCTCTTTCGTGCAAAGGAGATCATGTTCTTCATACTGATGCTGACCTTGCGGTCCGACCTAATCTCCATTGGTACCTGAAAGGTGGCACCTCCCACACGGCGCGCCTTCACCTCAACCTGAGGCGTGACATTCTCGAGAGCCTGCTTAAAAATCTCAAGCGGAGTTTTTCCTTCGCTCTTAAACTTATCACTAACAATATCAAGGGAATCGTAGAAGATCTTAAAAGCGAGGTTCTTCTTACCATTAAACATAAGATTATTAACAAACCTTGTCACATATGGATCATTAAATTTCGGATCCGGTAACAGAATTCTCTTCTTTGGTTTTGCTTTTCTCATTATCCTGTTCCTTTAATTGTTGTTATTTCTTTGGTCTTTTTGCACCATACTTCGACCGTCTCTGGGTACGCCCGTCTACCCCTGATGTATCAAGAGCACCACGAACAAGGTGGTAACGAACTCCCGGGAGGTCTTTTACCCTGCCCCCCCTGATAAGCACTATTGAGTGTTCCTGGAGATTATGACCTTCTCCCGGAATATAAGCATTAACTTCTTTCTGGTTCGTAAGCCTTACCCTGGCAACCTTCCTCATAGCTGAATTAGGTTTCTTCGGTGTTGTGGTGTATACCCTGACACAAACACCCCTTCTCTGAGGACATGAATCCAGAGCAGGAGCTTTACTTTTGTCAATCAGTTTTTTCCTGCCTTTTCTTACTAACTGCTGAATTGTTGGCATATTTCCAGTTATTTATTCATTGGTTTTTACTTGAAAAAATGGTTCGCAAAGGTATTGTTTTTATTTCATTATAATTAAACACGCCTGTCATTTTTTTTATAACATTGTTTTACATACACTTATCCCGGCCGATTAAAACTATTATCGGCGATTAAAGTGTATTTCTGAAAAAAATATAACTTATAAAATGTAAGTTATCAACAGGTTCCTTCCCGACTTTTCCCGACGGAAAATATTTTTATAAACTTACCTGTGAAAGAAAAACCGGTACTCCTGTATTTCAAAAAACTGGTGCAAAGGAAATAAAAAATCCGTAATTCTGTACTCTTTCTTAAACAGTTTTTAAAAAATTATTAATTTTGTCCCCTCAAAATCAAAGTATATATTATAATCATTTATAAAATAATACCGGGATAATCATGAAAACTTACCAGATAGACCAGATAAAGAACATTGCTCTGATTGGTAATTCAGGCTCCGGGAAGACTATGCTTGCAGAAGCAATGCTCTTTAATGGCGGGATAACTGAACGACGGGGTACTATTGAATCAAAAAATACAGTATCCGATTATCGGCCGATAGAGCATGAAAACGGAAATTCTATCTTCTCAACAATTCTTTACACAGAATATCTTAATAAAAAAATCAACATTATTGATACCCCGGGCCTTGATGATTTCAGCGGTGGCGTTATATCTTCACTTTATGCTGCCGATGCTGCTGTGATGACTATCAACGTCCAGAATGGTGTTGAGGTCGGAACAGAAATACATTTCCGCCATGCAGAGAAAACACATAAACCCCTTATCCTGGCGGTTAACGGCCTTGACCATGAAAAAGCACATTTCGAGAAGGCAGTCGAAATGATGAAGGAGCGGTTTGGAAATAATGTCATTCTTGTTCAGTACCCTGTAAATGAAGGGATAGGCTTCAGCTCCATTATCGATGTACTTAAAATGAAAATGCTTCAGTACGCGAAAGACGGCGGTCCTGCAAAAATTGTCGATATTCCTGCTGATCAGAAAAGCAAAGCTGAGGAATTGCACAACGCTCTGGTGGAAAAAGCAGCCGAAAGCGACGAGGCTCTCATGGAACTTTTTTTCTCAAGCGATAAACTCTCCGAAGAGGAAATAAGAAAAGGAATAGCAAAAGGGATCGTCACAAGGAACATGTTTCCGGTATTTTGCACCTCTGCCAGACATAACATCGGTGTGGATATCCTGATGGAATTCATAGTCAGCGAAGCGCCATCAATTACCGACATGCCGCCCAAGAAAAACAGCAAGGGAAATGAGGTGAAACCAAATCCTGCCGGACCGGCTTCTGTATATATATTCAAGTCATCCATCGAGGAGCATATCGGTGAGATAAACTATTTCCGGGTGTACTCTGGAAAGATTACCGAAAACCTCGATGTGATCAACAGCAATAACGGAACCAAGGAGAGACTTTCGCAACTGTTCGTTTGTGCAGGGAAAAACAGGACAAGGATTCCTGAACTACATACAGGCGATATCGGCGCTTTTGTGAAACTCAAGAATACAAAGACCGGTCACACCCTGAATGCACCGGGGAATGACTGGAGATATGAAGGGATACCATTCCCCGATCCAAAATACCGGACGGCAATCAAGGCACAGAGTGAAAGTGATGATGAAAAGCTTGGGGAAGCGCTCAATAAGCTCCATCTTGAAGATCCCACAATTGCAGTCGAATACTCAAAGGAACTGAAGCAGATAATCGTTCATGGCCAGGGAGAATATCACCTGAACATAATGAAATGGCATCTTGACAATATATATAAGATTCCTACAAACTTCAATCCTCCCAAGATACCTTATCGGGAGACGATTACAAAAGCAGCTCAGGCTGATTACCGTCATAAGAAACAATC
>JADDYF010000049.1 GCA_015712185.1 Bacteroidales bacterium | reverse complement strand
ATGAGACTGAGACCTGTTATATTCTGGATGGTGATGTTGAGGTTACTCCGGACAAAGGGAAACCCGTAAGATTCGGGAAAGGCGACCTGGTGATCTTCCGGAACGGGCTGAAGTGTACCTGGAAAGTGAATTCACCGGTCAGAAAACACTACAAATTCGGATAACCGGTTGGCTCTGACGCAATACCTGATGAAATTCCTCAAGCTTTTGATGCTGTGGACATATTCAATGCATCTGTATACTCCCGGACGGAAGCTATGTGGCTTCTCATGAACGTTTCGGAGCCGGTTGCCGGTAACCGGAAGCCGGAGACCGTTCTAGAAATCCATCTCCACGACTGTAATACCCGAACCACCCATATCAATATGTTCGTCGCGGAAAGATTTGACAACATTGACTGTAGCAAGATAATCCCTTACCAACTGCCTGAGTATTCCGTTTCCCTTACCATGCAGGATCCTCAGGTTGCGGTGCTGGACCATTAACGCATTATCTATCAGGTCTCTCACGCGGTTAATAGCCTCTTCTCCCCTAACACCCCTGATGTCGATCTCAGGCTTGAAATCAAGCTTCCGCTGGCTGATCATGGGATCAGCTTCATAATGAACATGTCCTGATTTAAGGCTTTTCCTGAGCTCTGCCCTGCTGATACGTTCGATCTTATCCTTTGAAACCCGCAACCTGAAACTTCCTGTCTCGACAAGTACCGTCCTCTCAGTGATCCCGGCAATCTCGCCTGCTGCCTGGGTATCGATCATCCTTACGGCATCTCCCACTTTAAGTGGTTTTTCAGGTTTCGGCTGTTCTGCAGGTTTCTCAGTCTGACTTCTTTTTAATTTCCTTGCCCTGGTGCTGAGTACGGTTATTTTCTTTTCAGCTGCAGATTCAACTGGCTTTGTCTTCTCAATCACTCCTGCTTTGAACTCTTCAAGCTGACGCCTGACATCTCTCGTCTTTTCTTTTTCAGCCTGCGATTCCCTTATCTGCCGGATTGTATTTTCGATCATCCTGTTCGATTCTGTCAGCAGATTCTGAGCTTCATCCTTTGCTTTTGCTATGATCTCCTTCCTGAGCGCTTTAGCACCGGAAAGTTCTTTTTCATATTCTTCAATCAGGGTTTCAAGCCGCTTTTCATGCTGCCTGATATCCTGTCTCTTTGCCTCCCAGTACCGTTTATCGCGTGCTATATCTTTCAGGTGACGGTCATAATTGATATTCTTTACGCCGGCTTTCCCCGATGCTTCTTTAAGGATATCTTCCGGAAGCCCTATCTTCCTTGCGATTTCAAAGGCAAACGAACTCCCGGGTTTACCTATATACAGCTGAAACAGAGGTTGCATCAGATGATTGTCAAAAGCCATTGCGCCGTTGACAATTCCCTCTGTCAGCGATGCAAAATGCTTAAGGTTTGTATAGTGTGTCGTTAAGACGCCAAACACTCTTTTCCTGTTCAGCTCTGCCAGGATGGCTTCGGCGATCGATCCTCCCAGCATAGGTTCGGTGCCTGTTCCAAATTCATCTATCAGGATAAGGCTTTTCTCAGTGCCATTCTTCAGAAAATACTTCATATTAAGAAGATGAGAGCTGTAGGTGCTCAGGTCATTCTCAATGCTTTGCTCATCACCGATATCAATCAGTATCCCGCTGAATATCCCGGTCTCCGAACCTTGCCGAACCGGTATTGTAAGTCCGCATTGTACCATATACTGCAGCAGGCCAACTGTTTTAAGGCAGACCGACTTGCCCCCGGCGTTAGGTCCCGAGATTATCAGAATCCTGTCTTTCTCATCAAGGATAATATCCAGCGGAACGACTTTCCTGCCCGGAAGCTTTTCAAATGTAAGCGAGAGTATCGGATGTATTGCCTGATGCCATTGAATGAACGGTTTCGGAACCAGAACAGGTTTTATTGAACTAAAATGGTTACCTAAAAGTGCTTTAGCTCTTAAGAAATCTATCTCGCCCAGGAACACATTTGACGCGAGAAGATCATCAATATAAGGTCTGATATTATCGGCAAATGCTGTCAGTATTTTTACCAGTTCTCTCTTTTCCTCGTATCCAAGCTCAACAATATCATTATTGATCTCAACTATTTCCTCAGGTTCAATGAATACTGTCTTGCCTGATGCTGACTGATCGTGTATCAGCCCTTTGATCCTTCTTTTGTTAAACGAGCTTACTGGGATCACTCCGCGCCCGTTCCTTATGGAAACCGCAGTATCCGCTTCAACAATCCCGTCCGTCTGAGCCTGCTTCAGGATGAAGTTTATGCGTTTTGTTACTTGCATCGTTTTCATAGCTATTTCCGACCTGATCTCTCTAAGCCGTGAAGACGCATTATCCTTTATATTACCGTGTTTGTCAATAATCCTGTCGATTGAATCGAGAACATAAGGATACGTCTTCACCGACCCGCACATCCTCTTCAGGAAAGGATAACGGTTCTCATCTCTGCTCCTGAGAAAGCTGAGAATCGATTTCACAGTTTCAAGCGAACGCCTCAGATCGAACATTTCCCTTATTTCAGGGAAAGTCCGCTCTATTCTTATCTTATTCAGGCAATCGGAGATATTAAAATAATTGTCAGAAGGAAAGTTCTCCTCAAACTGAAGCAATTGCTGGAATTCAGCAGTCGCTGAAAGCTGTTCTGTGATGGTGTCAGGCCGGTCAGTAAAGCGGATACTATCGACTTTCTCACTGCCCATGGTGCTCAGGCACCTCTCTTTGAGCAGCTCCCTGATACGGTCGAAACCCACCTTATGTTCAAAGTTACCGGGGTAGATCATGGAAAAGGCCGGAGAAACAAGTTACAAACATCGGGTAAAGTTAATTATTGTTAATCATTTTATTTCAGATGACTATTTCTGTTACCATTTAATTATTTTTATGCCTTCAAAAAATCTAAAAACCAAACCATGAAAATCAAAAAAATCAGTATCAGCATGTTACTGGTGCTGTTCATGCCTCTGTGGCTTTTCTCTCAGACTGAGAATGTCGATCTTTCCATGATTTACAAAATAAAGCAGGAAGGGTCGCTGAATTCAAAAATTGAAGATCTTGCCTTCTGGATGACTGATTACACCGGGTCGAGGTTAACGGGATCGACCGGAAGTACACGCGGCAATGAAATCGCTAAGAAGAAAATGGAAGAGCTGGGTTTCCAGAATGTCAGGATTGAACCTGCAAGGGAATATAACCGGGGCGGATGGGATAATCTAAAGACCTATGCTGCTATGACGGCTCCCTATTATATAAATTTTGCCTGTAATCCTGTTGCCTGGACAGGGAGTACCAACGGACCGGTAAAAGGAGAGATAGTCCTTATGGATGTGCGGACTGAATCCGACCTCGAGAAGTATAAAGGCAAGCTCAATGGAAAGATCATCCTGATGCCTTCAACAACCACTTATGAAATCAGCTATTCTCCCCTGGCAAGCAGGTATACCGACGAACAACTCAGTGAACTGGCAAAGGAATCTGCCCCTGCTGCAGCCAGAAGGCCGCAGTTTGATATAGCTGCAATGATGACCCAGCGGCAGTTGAGAAACAAGATAACTGAGCTTCTTAAAAGTGAAGGAGCTGCTGTGATAATCAATAACTCAGGTTCTTATAATATCCCAAGATCTACTGGAGCCGGCTACAGCTCTGGTGATAATGAACCAATTGCCGAGCTGAACATCCCGAACGAGGCTCATGGCAGGATGGAAAGGCTTATTCGTCACAGTATACCTGTTGAAATGGAAGTTGAGATTCAGAATAAGTTCTTTCCGAGTCCAACGATTTACAATGTTATAGGTGAGATCCCGGGGACAGATAAGCTGCTGAAGAATGAGGTGGTACTGCTGGGCGCTCATATCGATTCGTGGCATGGAGGTACCGGGGCTGCCGATGATGCATCAGGATGTATAGTTATGATGGAAGCGCTGCGCATTCTCAAAAGCCTCAACGTCGCTCCCCGCAGGACTATCAGAGTGGCACTATGGGGCGGTGAAGAGCAGGGGCTGAATGGTTCACGGGGATATGTTGAGAAGTATCTCGTTGATCCGAAAACAAGCGAGAACAAACCCGATTTTGACAGGTTCGCGGCATATTTTAATATGGATAACGGATCAGGCAGATACAGGGGGATCTATCTCCAGCAGAATGAAATGGTTAGACCAGTTTTTGAAGAATGGCTGAAACCGTTTGCCCCCCTTGGCTGCTCGACCATTACTATAAGAAATACAGGTGGTACGGATCACCAGTCTTTTGACAGGTATGGACTGCCGGCCTTCCAGTTCATACAGGATGAGATTGAATATGATCGCGGTTATCATACAGTAATGGATACATACGAAAGGCTGGTAATGGCCGATCTCAGGATAAATGCAATTATCACGGCATCATTTGCTTACAATGCTGCCATGAGAAATGAAAAACTCCCGAGAAAACCTGAAATGAGACCACGATCGGCCGGACAACAGGGACCGCCGAGGTTGTGATATCAGAAAACCGGAATTATTTAATACCGATCAGTTTCTGGAGTTCCCCGATATGGTTTTGATAAACACCACGGGGACTGGTAGTGTACTTTTTGCATAATGATGCGGCGTAACCCACCGCAACACCCATCTGGCCTGTTGTATTCATGACTCTCGGACCTCCCAGTCCTACATGAGAACAGCTGAAGCAACGGCCGGCCATGAACAGATTCTTTATATTCCTTGAATAAAGTGAACGATATGGAATATAATAGTGATCAACTTTATAATACAATGCCTCGGAAAGGAAGTCGGGCTGAGTGCTGTCCATCAAATTTTGCTGATAATGCACATCTATGTCCCTTTGCTCCATAGCAACAGCGTCGGGGAATTCTGTCATTGTCTTCTCATCCCTGAAAGTGTAGATATAATCACCCGCCAACCGCCGCGATTCCCGCTTGCCGATAAGTGAAGATACCCATTCAAGGGCAAGATTTGCATTCCCGGGCTTCTGTTTTGTGTTATAGAACGATCCGTATATTGCCATCAGCATGTGATCGCGGATATATTCAGCATCATCAATCTGGTTCAGATCGTTACGTGAGAATTCCCATTTCCATGTCCCTGAGGTTGCTGCATAGCTTCCGGCAACATCCATCGCCCATGGTACTTCGGGAAACGATGAAGGTTTTCCAGCATCATAAGTCCGCCATAATACCGAAGCTCCCATTACCCTGTTATCGGATTCAGGTGGGCTCCACAATTCCTTATGAGCATCCCAGTTCTCGCCATACTCCGACGAATCCTCCCTCCCATACATATAATCGGCGCCTGCCCAGTAACCGATCCATCCGTCTCCGGTACAGTCAATGAACAAAGGTGCTGTAAATC
>JADDYF010000032.1 GCA_015712185.1 Bacteroidales bacterium | reverse complement strand
GAAGGATCCTATGAAGAAGTTTTCTCAAATGGAAATATTAACCGAACGCGAAGTTACTGGTATTCAGGCGGGGAAGATATCCCCGGTTGTTGTTTTTTGACCAGCTGATGCCAGAATTATTCTAAAATATCTTTTGAATTGATTAATTTTTCTTCTGACTCTCATTAAATAGTTTATCTTTTTCCTCTTTGGTCAGGCTGTCGTAGCCACCCTTCGAGATTTTATCAAGGATCCGGTTTATTTCCACCTGGCGGTCAGCTTTGGCCTTGTTATAATCAAAATCTGACGGCGGCTTCCTGTAGGTTACCTTTATCTTTTTCCGCGGCTTGAAAAGGGTTGCAAAAAAATCGAGTATTCTGTTCAATCCTTTCCCCATATCCCTTCCGCGTTTCAGGTTAACAGTAAAGAGGTATCCGAAAAGTGCTCCTCCCATGTGTGCAAGCTTGCCCCCTGAATTTACATAAAAATCTACAACAGATGTCAGAATGAATATTGCAAGAGCCATATACTTGATCTTGATCCTTCCAAAAAGAAGGAGGTTGATCGCGTAATTGGGTACATAAGCTGAGATTGCAATGACCACTGCCATTACTGATGCAGAGGCACCGATAGCAACTGATTCCTCTACCACTCCGCTGAAGGCCGGAAAAATATTGAATGAGAGTACATATACCAGTGCACCGCAAAGACCTCCAAGCAGGTAGACAGAAACCAGCTTCCTCTGATCGAGATATTCTAAAAAGATCCTGCCGAACCAGTATAGCCAAAGCATATTAAACAGAATATGCAGGACATCTTTATGGGTGAACATATAAGTTATAAGTGTCCATGGCCTGGTAATCAGAACCTTAAGGGATGACGGAACTGACACAAGGTTCATTGCAGCTTCTGAAACTGCAGGATTGCCCAGCAGATAACCAATGATGGAGATTATTGTCAGAAGGAGGAATACGGCAATATTTATATAAATCAGCTTTAGCAGGCTATTTCCCCGGCTGAATGTTGCTTTGATATCGTTCCAGACTCCCATTAATAGAGGGTTTTAGTAGTCTTTCGCCAGTACCTTATCAGCAGATAGCCAAACAGCATTCCTCCGACATGTGCGGCATGCGCGATATAGCTGCCGGGTTGTGTCACGGCAAGTCCGAACTCCATCGCACCAAATATAATAACAAAGTATTTGGCTTTCATGGGGATGGGAGGGAATAGCAGCATTAACTGGGTGTTGGGAAAAAGCACACCGAATGCAAGCAGGACACCGAACACGGCACCTGATGCTCCGACTGTTGGTGTTAAGAGTATTTCCTGTACACCTATCATAGCCTGACTTCCATCGGTCAGAGCATATCTGTAACCATAGTTTATAACCTCAGCCAGCTGATCAGGTGAAAGGCCACCTGTCAGTTTCTGGTATTGAAAGTAAATTACAGTTTCATGAGTTAATGCAGCTCCCAGTCCGCAAACAAAATAATAGATGAGGAAACGTTTTGGCCCCCAGACGGATTCGAGTACCTGTCCGAACATATAAAGGGCGAACATATTAAAGAACAGATGCCAGAAATCCGCATGCATGAACATATGGGTAACAATCTGGTAGGGCTTAAACAGTTCTGACTGGGGGTAATATAATCCCAGGATCGCTATAAGATTAATATTAAAAAATGCATTAGCTGCATATAAGGCTAACAGCATTATCACATTTATGATAACCAGATTTTTTACAACCGGAGGCATTCCAAAAAAACCTCTTCCGTATCCGTTCATGTTGTTCTGCCAGTATTGTTATTTATTCTCATCAGTTTCGGCACCAAAAATAAGGTTTCATTCCGTATCGGGTGCTATAATATCTCAAATTATTTAAATCGTTTATCAAGCTCCTCGAGTGCCAGGATATTGATCACGGGTCTTCCTCCCGGCGAGTAGTTAGGCGCTTTGCAGGCAAAAAGCGAATCGAACAGATCCTCCATCTCGTTATGCATTAATGCTTTCCCGTAGGGAATTGCTGATGCTCCGGCCATTGCGGCAGCTACCTTCTCTTTCACTCCCGATGAAGGATCAGCCTGTGTGCTTTTAAAAGTCTCTATAAGTATATCCAGCATTTCTACAGGATCGCAGGAACCAGCGTCCGCCGGACGCCCCTTAATAATTATTTTATTATTGCCTGAAAACTCGATGTTGAAGCCGAGTAGTTTCAGATCTCCGCTTATTTCCTTCAGAACCAGATAGTTCACATGATTAAGTTCAACCGGAACGGGAAACATCTCAGATTGACTTACAAACCTGTTGGTACTGAGGCAGTCGAGATAACTTTCGAACAGGATCCGTTCATGCGCTCTCTTCTGATCGATGAGCATCAGTCCCGATTTCACAGGACATACGATATATTTGTTTTTTATCTGGAAGAATTTTCGTTTTTCTTCATTTGTTTCATGTGGGAATGCCGCATTTTCATCCTCCTTTTCAAGGGCGGAATACAGTTTCTCCCAGTGTTCCGTGTTTGCTCTTTCGAATTTCTCTATAAGATCGGGCTTATGATATGAACGGTCGTTGCCTTCAAATGGATCATACCGCGGATTGATTTCAATATCAGGCGGCCCTGGAGCTGTTTCTTTTGATGACCTCACAGGGATCTCTATAAGTGCTTCATTCTCAAAATCAAGTGAAGGTACTATATTGAATCTGCCGAGTGCTTCCCGCACCGACGCCATGAGAATATGCCAGATAGATCTTTCGTCCTCAAACTTGATCTCGGTCTTGGTCGGGTGAATATTGATGTCAATGGAGCCGGGATCAGCTTCCAGGAAAATGAAATATATTGGAATTGCTTCAGCAGGCAGAATGTTCTGATATGCCTCGATGACCGCCTTGTGGAAGTACGGATGTTTCATGAAACGGTTGTTCACAAAAAAGAACTGCTCCCCATAAGTCCTGCGCGCACTCTCTGGCTTGCCAATAAATCCTTTTATGGTTATGAGGTTTGTCTCGGTCTCGAGTGTGATCAGGTCCTGATTGATCTGTTTACCGAACACAGCAATAATGCGCTGCCGCCTGTTACCCGGGGCAAGATTATAGATATCGGTGTCGTTGTGATGAAGCGAAAACCTGATATCGGGATGGGCGAGGACAATCTTCTGAAATTCATTCACAATGTGCCTGAATTCTGTAATATCTGATTTGAGGAATTTCCTCCTTGCCGGGATATTGTAAAAAAGGTTCTTTACCGAAAAACTCGATCCTGAGGGACAGCTGCAAGGCTCCTGAGCTTCAGCCTTTGAACCGTTGATGACCACCAGGGTTCCTGTCTCGTCATCCTTCCTCCGTGTTTTCAGCTCAACCATGGCCACGGCAGCTATCGAAGCAAGCGCTTCGCCCCTGAAACCTTTGGTTGTGATCGCAAACAGATCCTTTGCAGCTGATATTTTTGAAGTGGAATGACGTTCAAATGAGAGCCTGGCATCGGTCTCCGACATACCGTAACCATCATCGGTTACCTGTATCAGGGTTTTGCCCGAATCCCTGATTATTACCCTTATATTCCTGGCAGAGGCATCAACGGAATTCTCCATAAGTTCCTTTACAACCGACGCAGGCCGTTGTATAACTTCCCCTGCCGCTATCTGGTTGGCGACAGAGTCGGGTAATAACTTAATTATATCAGGCATTAAAAGATATTTTAAGCTTGGACAGTTTTTGATTCTGCGGCCTTCGGTTCTTTTGTGACCCTGAGGTAACAAGACCAACGAAGAAAAATCTATTTTGTTCAAATAAAATCTTCAACAGCAAATATATAAATATTTGCTTAATGACCTTTCCCTGAAGGTTCATCATAATGATCGGCAGTTATTTATTTTCAGATGATTATCTTTGAGGAAAATTAACCTGAAAATGAAAAGGCCTCTTTTTTGTTTTTTTATCATTTCCCTGTTTATTCTGACCTGTTGTTCAAAGAAGTCAGATGAGAATGCAATCAGGGTAATGACATTTAATATCAGGTATGATAATCCGCGCGACAGCGTTAACGCATGGCCAAACAGGGCATCATTGGTTTGTACTTTCCTGAAGAGTGAAAGCCCTGACCTTATTGGAATGCAGGAGGTGCTGTACCATCAGTTCGAGCTGCTGGATTCAGCTTTGTCAGATTACGGTTCAGTGGGAGTGGGACGCAGTGACGGCGCAAAATTGGGAGAAATGAATCCGATATTCTATAAAAAGGATCGTTTCGATATGGTAAGGACAATAACCTTCTGGCTTTCTGAATCACCGGGTATCGCCGGTTCGATGGCATGGGGGGCATCGCTGCCCCGTATTGTGACATGGATGGAACTCGTTGATAAGAAAACAAGTCAGCATCTCTTCTATTTTAATACTCATTTTGCACACGATTCCGACTCTGCACGGATTATGAGCTCAAAGCTGCTGCTGGCGAAAGTCGACAGTATATCTTCAGACTTCCCGTTCATTATTACCGGCGACTTCAATATGAGACCCGACAGTAAAGGCTACGCAATACTTACAGGTCCGGCTGAGAGTATTCCGCTTCTTAAAGATTCATATATCATATCCGAAAAAAGACCATACGGTCCTGTCTATACCTTTAATGGCTTCAGCGACAGACAGGGATCGGGCAGGATAGATTATGTATTTGTAAAGAACGGGATGGATGTGCTTGAGCATAAAACCATTGTAAAGAAGGAACAGGGAGTTTATGTTTCCGATCACTGGCCGGTAGAGGCTTTAGTATTAATAAAATAGGCTAACCTTTCTGATTTTAAACCGTTTTCCTGTAGCGGTTTACTGCAAGTGCGGTAAATGCAGCAGCAATAATTATAAGAGAATATATATCCCGGCTTATGTCACTGAATGCTGATCCCTTCAGCATGATCATCCTGTTGATGCGCATAATATATGCAGCCGGATTTACCAGATTAATCTTTTGTGCCCAGACAGGCATACTTTCACTGGGTGTGAAAACACCGCTCATCAGGACGAAAATGATTATGAATAAAAATCCTGTAAACATATATTGTTGCTGGGTGTTTGAGATAGTTGAGATCAATAGTGCCACTCCGAGCAGAGCTGTCATAAAAATCGCTGAACACAGGAACAGAAGGGCGATGCTGCCCTCAAAAGGTATGTTGAAAGTCAGCTTTCCAATCAATAATCCGATAGCCAGATCGATCAGTCCGATTATAAGGAATGGGATCATTTTCGCTATTATAAACTGATATTTCTTTATGGGAGTGACATTTATCTGTTCAATTGTTCCGCTTTCCTTTTCCTTAACAAGATTGAGTCCTGCCAGTACGAATCCTATTGCCAGGATAAGAATCCCGAGCACCCCCGGCAGCATATAATATTTGTAATTGAGCGTTTCGTTGTACCAGTATCTGTTGGTGACCTGTATCTGCGGCAGGGCAGCCAAAGTCCGGGCTCCGGCATTTTCAGCAATGATATTTAAATTGTAATCCCTGATCACTCCTGACAGGTAAGCCCATGAAAGCTGTGCATTTACAGCATTTATCGCGTTTACTGAAGCAAGTATTTTGCCCTGACGCCCCTGACCGGTTTCTTTTCCGAAACCTGACGGAATTTGTAGTACCAGATCGCACTTACCCCTGTGCAAAAGATCATTGGCTTCCTTCTCGGAGTAAGTTGAAAACCTGACATGAAAGAATGTTGATCCTTCAAGCTTGCTCACCAGTCCCCTCGATTCGGCCGTCATGTCCATGTCAATAATACAGACCTTTACATTTTTGATCTCAAAGGTGACTGCAGGTACAAGTATCAGCATCTGAACAATGGGAACGGCAAAAATAGCCTTCCCGATGAACTTATCCCTGAAGATCTGAAGGAATTCTTTCCTGATAAGATATAAAATAGTCCTCATATTAAGCTCTTTTCACCGTTGAACCTTTGCACCGTTCATTGCAACCTCACCTTGAAATTCCTGATACTCAGCCATATGGATGTTACCGTAAAAAACAGCAGTATCAGCGTCTCTTTCCAGACATACAGAAATCCTGTCCCCTTGATCATAATGTTCTTTATTACAACAATAAAATATCGCGGAGGGAACAGAGCACTGAACCAGTCATAACCCTTTGGCATATTCTCCAGCGGGAAAATAAATCCTGAAAGCAGAATCGTAGGAAGAAGCATGCCTACCAGCGCAATAAAAATTGCCTGCTGCATGGTTTTTGAAATTGTTGATATCATTATGCCGATTGAAAGGCTCATCAGAATATATAGCATCAGTTCGGCAAGCAGCAGGATAATACTTCCTTTGATTGGAAGTCCGAAAACAAACCATGACAGAATCAATATCAGGATTGCATCAGCTATAGAGAGAATGAAATATGGAATTACTTTACCCAGTATTATCTGGATAGGTTTCAAAGGGGAAACGAGAAGGACTTCCATTGTTCCGAATTCCTTCTCACGTGTGATTGTGATGGATGTCATCAGGGCACAGACCAGCGTCATTATAATGGTGATCACTCCCGGAACGAACATAAAGTGGCTTTTGAGTGAAGGATTATAGAACATCCTGACTTCAGGCTGAACAAGGATATTGACGGATCCCGATGTCTGAATAAGCCTGTTGTTGAAATCAGCAACAATTGCGGATGCATAATTCGTTACCAGACTTGCCATATTTGGTTCGGAGCCGTCCGCTATTATACTCATGACGGCTTTCCCTTCACCAATTAGCTTACTGCCAAAATTCTCTTCAAAAACTATAACCGCTTTTATTTTATTTTTTCTGAGTTCCCTGTCAATGTCATTGAAGCTCAACAGATCTTCGCTCTTTCTGAAAAATCCTGATGAACAGATCTTTTCAGATAATTGCCGCGTAATTTCATCCCCTGAAAGGTCAAGAAAGGCTACCCGGGCATTTTTCAGATCAGTACTGACTACAAATCCGAATAAGAGTATCTCTGCGGCAGGGATCACGAATATTATAATCATTGTCCGGAAATCCCTGAAAATATGCAGGAACTCTTTTTTTACAAATCCCCAGAATCTTTTCATAATGTACCGTCTGCCTTAGTATTAGGTTCTAGCCCCCCTTCAGGGGGGATGGGGGGTCTTGCTTTTTTTACAAATCTTACAAACACCTCTTCGTTCCATTTTACCTCACTCCAACCCCTCTCCCAGGGGAGAGGGGCATTATCATCACCTTCTTACTCCCCTTCTCACCTGTGAGAAGGGGCAGGGGGATGAGGTTGGTTATTTACTGGTCTCGCAATCCTTACAAATACCTCTTCAACCGACTTTGCATTATATTTCTTTTTAAGCCCTTCAGGTGTGTCGAGTGCAACAATCCTGCCTTCATTCATTATTGAGATCCTGTCGCAATATTCAGCTTCATCCATATAATGAGTAGTGACAAAAACTGTTATTCCCCTGTCAGCTGTTTCATAGATCATCTCCCAGAACTGCCGGCGTGTAATTGGATCAACGCCTCCTGTCGGCTCATCAAGGAAGACGATCTTTGGTTCGTGGAACACTGCTACAGAAAAGGCCAGCTTCTGTTTCAGCCCGAGAGGAAGCTCAGCAATCATCCTGTTGCCGTATTCCCTGAAATTGAGCTTTTCAAATAGTTCCTCAGTCCTCTTTTTAATTAGTACCTTCGGCATTCCATATATGCCGCCGTATAGCATGATATTTTCTCTTGCGGACAGGTCCGGATAAAGAGAAAATTTCTGGCACATATAGCCAATGCTCTTTTTTATTTTTTCAGGATCTTTTTTAGCGTTATATCCTGCAACAATAACCTCACCCGAGGTGGGAGTTAAAAGTCCTGAAAGAATCCTGAGAGCCGTAGTTTTTCCTGCGCCGTTAGCTCCCAGGAACCCGAATATCTCACCTTCATAAACCTCAAAGCTCAGGTTATCGTTGGCTGTGAAGCTTCCGAATTTCTTTACAAGGTTCGTTACTGATATAACTGTGCTGTCTGTCATTCTGTTTCAGTATTTACCCACCCCCGACCCCCGACGCTACGGTCGGGGCAGGCCCTCCAGGGAGGGGAGTTATGCTATTCTGCTGGTGACCGGTTGCTCAGTTGCGCCTTTGCACCATTTCCCATAAGCTCCAGAAATCTGTCCTCAATTCCTGCCTGCGATTCGCTTATTATTACCTCATAGATTCCTTTTGCTCTCAGATATTCATATAGTGAATCATCAAAACTATCATTCCTGAATGTGATGTGGACTGAATCACCGAAAGGATAAACCGATAATATTTCCGGAT
>JADDYF010000020.1 GCA_015712185.1 Bacteroidales bacterium | reverse complement strand
TACCTTTAAGGATAATGTCAATCAACCCGTTGCCATCATTATTAACCCTCATTGCAACTCCTGAATTTTCAGGAGAAGGTAATACCCATTCCAATCCACTGAATTCTTCCCCTATAAGGATTGCGTAATATGAATCATTTAACAACGGTGTGAATTCTATAACTCCTTGTCCGTATGAATTTGATTTGAATTCTGTAATCTTTACTCCTTTTTGGTTTATGATTACCCCGGAAATCTCCAGACCTCTGTCAGTTAGCGCAATTACGCTAAAAGCAAGTCGTTGTTGAATTCCATAAATATATTTACCACCCTCCGGTATGAATCTAAGGTCAATTGCTGGTTGTTTCAAAGGTATCTGATATACAGGGATATCTGCATTCTTACTTTTGTGTTTAGCCTCATTTTGGTTAGGTAAAGTATCATCAATTTTGATTGGAACTGTGAAGGCAAATTCCGGACTGTAATTCATATGACTGCTTGTAAATGCAAGAATTGAATAATTGCCCGGGGGAGTGTCTTCCGGTATCTTTAACCACCCGGATATTGTTGGATAAAATATTCTGAATCTGGCACTGTCTATTGTGGCATGATGTGAATTCAGAAGAAGACAATAAAGAGCACTGCTCTCAGTTATGAATTCTCCTGTCCGTTTGTCTCTGATATATGCCTGAAACCTGATTGTATCACCCGAATGATAAAGATTCCTGTCAAGATGCAAAAATAACTGGTCAGCAGGTATGTTCTTCCATAATTGATTTAAGATACCTGTTATTTTCTCTGACAAACTTTGGGAAAAAGAACTTCCAGAAAATAAGAAAAGACACAGTAATTGTAAAAGTATCTTCATTAATCTATGTCAGTTTTCCTTAAGTCTTATTTTATCATTTTTGCGTTAATGTAATGTCATCAAAGTAGACTGTTCCAGTTGTATTACTTGCAATACCAAGAAAAACATATATTACTCTTACACTGCCTTTTACATCTGATAGATCAAGTGTGAAAGTAGTCCAGTCAAATGTGCCGGCAATACTTGTCCCTGTAATTTCGTACTGAACTTGTTCACCAATTGCGTCACAACGTAATACCATCCAGACTCCTTCACCTTCCAGGCTAACTCCCTTGATTTTTGCTGTTAGTGTTAAATCATGTCCATATGGTATATTGTAATCGAGATATTGCCCCCAATACCAGAAATTTGCTGAATCTACAGTCGCACATGATATTTTCAATGAATGCGATGGCGAATATGATTCTTCGTCAGTCCATTTTGCCTCATAGCCAGTGCCTAAACCAGAATTCCACCAATAGAAATATCTGCCAGAGGCACTATCCGCTTCCAAGTCCGTGTTCCTTAAAAGCTGTTCTGGTATTAAAAACTCATTTTCAGATGTATCCTTTTTATTGCACGTGGTAAACATGCAAATCATGAATATTGCAAGGTAAATTCTTGACATTCTAATATGGTTATTTAATGAGCTGGATACCATTTAATCTGATAATCAATTATTTTGAAGTAAGTTACGACAAAAGCCATCCAAAGTCACGCGAATTTTGACAAGCTATTTCAGGTCGAGACAAATGCCTGATTAATCTTTAAGTTCAGAAACTATCGTAAGAATCATTTTCCATGATCCATCCGTCTGCCTTTCACAAATGTCAACCCATGCTTGCTTGGCATTTATAGTATCATTCGATTCCTTTTGGATAAATGATACATTACATGAACCTCTTACTGTAGCAAGGTCTCCTGATATTCGGGTATCTTCAACCTTGTTTTCAAGTTTCAATAATGTATATTGAACTGTTAGTGAATTAAATAAATTATGTATTTCGTCTTTACCAGAATATACCTTACCAAAATCAATTCTTATAGCGTCTTCGGTATAAAACTCAACATTGGCTTCACTCTTGCCAACATTGATGTTCGAATCCCAATCTTCTACAGTTAATTTAGAAAGGGCTTGTTTATCTGCTTCTTTGTTATAGTTTACCTGACAGGAAGTAACTGCCAATATTAAAACTACAGGAATAGTCCAAAAATACTTTTTCATGGGTTTGGGTTTTAGGATTTGTTAAAACTGGTTGGTTACTTAAAGGATCCTAATAAAATGAATTCGCTTTTAAATTATAGATTCTGTCAAAAGGTGCCAGAGAACCATAATAATAAATGGGAAACGTTATGTATACAAGATCCCCTGAAACGGTCTCAATAAGAGAAGTTTCAAGATTGTTAATATTTTGGAAACTAATTACTGCATTAGCTTTCCCTTCAAGGGTAACGTTAATACGAATTTCAAAGGTGTGAGACTGCTCAGTAATGGCATTCACATTAATTAAGTATCCCTTTTCAGATTTCTTTTGTTTTATAACTTCATATTTAATAATCTTACCCCCAATTAATATCCCCCCAATCCATCTTTTATTGTTGATATCATATTGAACTTCAACCTGTTTGGTCGCTGTCACCTGCAGATTTGGTTCCATCCTGATTGTGATGTAATTTGAATCCATAGCAATAACATTTGATTCAATTGAAGCTGTGGCAGCTTGACCCGTGCCTGTCCTAATGATTGTAGGTTGTATAATGAAATGTCGGTTTTTAATCAATAGATCTATGATATTTGCAATAGAATCTTCTTTAAGTGTTTTCTTTTCAATTTTCTGTTGGTGTGTTAATTTCTTCATCGTTTTATTGTTCATGACATTTTCTGTCTGTCCATAAGCACCTAGTGCAACAAAACTCATCAAGAAGGGCAGAAAGAGTTTTTTCATACCTCTTAACTATATGGGGATTAAGCCTATCTATCAAATTTATATGTTAAGTTACAACAATAATAAACCAAAGTCAATTGAATTTTGAAAATTGAAACATTGACCGATATTAAGAGGTCACCTATCCTATTATCAGG
>JADDYF010000019.1 GCA_015712185.1 Bacteroidales bacterium | reverse complement strand
CATTTACGGCACAGCTTTATCGCTGTCTCATCAGCTTCTGCACCGGAGTTCATCGGCAGAACCTTATCGTATTTGAAATATTTTGTAATATATTCTTCAAATTCGCCAAGAACAGAATTATAAAATGCCCTTGATGTAAGTGTAAGTATCGTAGCCTGGTCTGTCAGCGCTTTAATTATTTTTGGATGGCAATGACCCTGATTCACTGCTGAATAAGCCGACAGGAAATCAAAATAACGCTTCCCTTCAACGTCCCAGACAAACGGACCCTCGCCTCTCTCAAGAACCACCGGCAGGGGATGGTAATTGTGTGCTCCGTACTTATCTTCCCGATTAATATAATCCTGAGTATTCATTTTGTTGATTATTAAATAGTTATGAATTAAGAAATATAAGTCACAATTTTACGAAAGCTTTTTGTCATTTCAAAATCCGGATGGATACAGGTCCCAGAAGTCCCGATTCAAGGATGTTATAATCCAGTAATGAAAGCATATTAATGGTAAATTTCCTTCCGAATTCCATGTAGCCTTCAAAGCTGGGTTAGAAATAGTATCCTTTACTGGTCAGTAGTAGTCAGCCTGACCGTTTTTGATACCCTGTTTTGGTGAATGAAAAAAAGTAATTAGATTTAGACCTGAATTGCAATCGGTTGCAATAATAATAAATAAGTACGTCCATAAAAGATTAGTAATGAATCAGTTAACTGATGAGAAGAAAATAACAGTTGCCATAGGAAGCGATCCGAATGCCGCAGCCCTGAAGGAGATAATTAAAGTCCAGCTTAACGAATTGGGATACACAGTAAAGGATTTTGGGAGTGAAGATCCTATATATGCCAGGGTAGCGTTCGCAGTAGGAGAAGCTGTTGCAGCACATAAATATGACCGGGGCATTCTCCTCTGTGGAACCGGTATTGGTATGAGTATAGCGGCAAACAAGGTACCAGGAATATACGCAGCCCTTTGCTCAGACACTTATTCAGCCGAACGGGCTATTAAAAGTAATAACGCTAATATTCTGACCATAGGGGCATTAACAACAGGAGTGGAAGTTGCTAAACAGATCATCAAGATCTGGATGGAATCAATATGGCAACCAGGAACAGCCTCAGAACCTAAGGTTGCAAGTTATGTGGAATATGCCAAGAAGCATCAGACTTAATAAATGAGAGATAATTTTTAGACTTTAATGGACCCAAAGGAGATTCTGAAGCTGGAATATACAGCACTTAATATAAGACGAAATATTTTACGGCTTATCAGGGCAGGGGAGTCAGGTCACGTTGGAGGGGCACTTTCTTCAGTTGAAATTGTAACTGCACTTTACTTTAATTTGCTGAATATTGATCCGGGTAATCCAAAATGGCCGCAGCGGGACCGTTTTGTTCTGTCAGCCGGCCATAAATGCCTGGTTTTATATGCCGCCCTTGCGGAGAGGGGATTCTTTGATAAATCTGTTCTGGATACCTATGGTGCTCTTGATTCCAGGATCCCGGGACATCCTAATATGCATAAACTTCCCGGCGTAGAAACGAATACCGGTGCCCTTGGTCATGGTCTTTCAATTGCTGGAGGTATGGCAATCGGCTTAAGACTTGACAGATCACCTGCAAAGGTTTATGTATTAATGGGCGATGGGGAACTTGCCGAAGGATCCAACTGGGAAGCCGCTTCGGCTGCAGCGATGCACAAGCTTGATAACCTTGTTGTTTTTGTCGACAGGAACAGACTCCAGATAAGCGGACCCACTTTAGAGGTTATGAGCTATGAACCTCTTGACGAAAGGTGGCGGTCATTTGGCTGGAGGGTCAGGATAATTGACGGGCATGATCTCGAATTAATTATTAGTACCGTAAATGAGACTCCCTTCGAAAAAGGCAAACCGTCGGTTATTATTGCTGATACTATAAAATCGAAGGGACTCAGTTTTGCCGAAGGCAAGGTTAGTTACCACTATTGGAAGGCAAATCCAGGAGAAATGGAACAGGCAGAACATGATCTGAATAATATCGAAAAACAGCTGAAAGCAAAAATGGAGAGGTTTGGACTATGATTAATGAATTGAAAGATCCGAGAAAGATTTTTGGAGAGGCAGTTATTGAAGCTTCTGAAACAAATCCAAATATAGTCGTCCTTTCAGCTGACAGCAGTTCCGGATCCGGGCTTGGGGATTTTAAAAAGAAGTTCCCTGACAGACATTTCGAGTTCGGAATAATGGAACAGGGTGTGACAGGAATTGCATGCGGGCTTGCAACTACAGGTAAGATACCTGTCTTTGCTGCAATTGCTCCCTTTGTCACCGCACGTAATTTTGAGATGTTCAGGAACGATCTCGGATACATGAATCAGAATGTAAAAGTAGTCGGCCGCTGTGCCGGACTTACATACGATCAACTAGGATCCACACACCACTCAATAGATGACGTGGCAATTATCAGGACTATACCGGGAGTGACGATCATCAATCCGGGAGATCCGGTGACAATAAAAAAAGCTGTGCATGCAATGATTGATCATGTGGGTCCATGCTATATGAAAATAGGAAGCCCTAAGATGCCGGTATTATATGAGGAAGAAGTTGATTTCAATCTCGGGAAGGGAATTGTTATCAAAGACGGCCACGATGTGACACTGATAGGAACCGGTACGGTTTTATCAAAAGCAGTTGCCGCTGCAAAGCTATTGGAAGATGAGGGTATAAGTGTACGTCTGATTGACATTCATACTATTAAACCTCTTGACAGAGAACTCATACTGTCAGCGGCAAGGGAAACAGGAAGAATTGTTACCGTGGAGGAACATTTTACAACCGGAGGTCTTGGAAGCGCTGTTGCTGAAATATGCAGCCAGGAATGTCCGGTACAAATGAAGATGATTGGTATAGGCGATTACTATGCCAGTAACGGTCCTTATGAAGAATTACTAGGGAAGTATGGACTTCAGCCTGATCTGATAAAAGAAACTGTAATCAAATTCATTAAAAATAAATAACTCGGAATCATATTTGAAATATTCTGGCGCAATAAAAATGTATCTGTCAATTGCTGGTTTGCTTGCTGTTGCAGAAGTGATTCTGCTTGCCATATGTACCTTTATTGCAGGTCTGATCCTTATATTCGTTCCGTTCCCCGAATTATTCAAATCTTCACAGACAGGACTGATACTTGTAGCATGGGCAGTCGCAATCGTATCGGTCACGATTATAGTTATTCGGCGCTCCAACGGTCGCGAAGACTGGATGGATATTGCCCTCCCAAAAATATCACTGACAGCCATTATGATGTATATCGTAATTGTGGCAGCCCATAATCAGAATACTCTGCTAACTATTGGCCCGGCCCTCTTCGTAGCCACCATTGCACATAACCTGAAAGGATTTGCTGCAGGTTACGGGGCTTCGAAAGCTCTGAGGTTCAGTGATGAAGATGTGAGGGCAGTAACTATTGAGGTTGGTCTTAAAAATGCTGGACTTGCAGTAGGTCTTGCATACGACGTTCTCAAGAGTACGGCTGCAGCTTTAGCCCCTCTTATTTTCGGCACATGGATGAATATAGCTGCATCCTCGCTTGCCAGCTTCTGGAGTCATATAGCCCTAAGGGCAAGGGAACCTGAAGTGAAACAAGTCAAAACATAAAGAATGTTAATATTCAGATTCAACTGAAAGAATTCATATACGATCGGTTGTTTTTAAATTGTATAAATCTATCTTAGGATCGATAAAACTTATAATTCAGACCTTTATTAAGGTTTGTTGCTAATAGTCAATTAAATAATAATTTAAAACGATAAGGAGGATAAAACATGAAAACCGGGAAATCATATTTTTCGTTATGCCTTGCTATACTGGTCGGGCAAATTTTGTGCACTTCAGTCAAAGCCCAGCCAACCTCGCTGACAAAGGATGAAATGCTGTATTATACATCACTCTGGAAAGGTGAACGCTTTCCGGATGGAAGACCAAAAGTACCCGATGACATTATCCATAGGATGAGGTACGTGTCGGTTACTGAAGCCTGGCAGATACTTAACGGACTGAGTGATACTGAAGGACAGGGCACTATAAGCTTCGGCGAGTTCAGGAGGCCCACTTATTCCAATCAGTACTACGGCGGATTTAAAATGATGCGGGAGGACGTTGTTATATGCGGAAGGGCTTCAACAATCCATTTTCTTCCTTACCGACCTGACCTGAATGGTCTTGTTCAGCAGCAGGGGACAAAAGACGGAAGAGGAAGAGGACAATATACCTGGGGAATCGACCAGTTGCAGAAAGGAGACGTTTATGTAGCAAATGTGTGTGAAGGCATACTCGATGCATCTCATGTAGGTGATAACCTGGGAACGACAATATGGACCAAAACGGGTAATGGTGCAGTTATCAGGGGAACTCTCAGAGACCTTTACGGCAACCTTGCAGTTGATCCTGATTGGAATGTAATGATTCGCGATTTCAGACCTCAGGCTAACAGCTCTAACCTGGTAATCGGGATTAATTGTCCGATTCAGGTCGGCTATGTAACTGTTATGCCGGGAGATATTGTACTTGGCACACGTGAAGGAGTGGTTTTTGTTCCACCGCAATTCGCTCAGCAGGTAGTGGAAACTTCCGAAAAAACACGTGTGCAGGATCTATTTGCCCATGAAGGAGTCAGGCAGGGCAGATTTACAGCACAGCAGGCTGATGGCGGTTTCACGCCGGAAATGAATCAGGAATTTACAAAGTGGCTTCTTAATAATGCAGACAATATGGGAAAGTTCTTTGAAGATCCTAAAGCCGCTCCATCACCTGAATTTATAAGGGCTTATGCCAAAGAACGCCAGAATATGAAACCGCCTCAGAGGTAATTTAAAACTATTACGGTCAAAGTATTGTCGGATGATGCAAAACACAGACAAATAATAAAAGATAAGAATATGAAAATATCGGAAAAGGAATTAGTTGTCGGGCGCAGAAACGCCCTGAAAATGATCGGGTTGGGATCTACAGCAATGTTGGCCTCCGGCTTCAGAGATATTATAGCTACCGAACCCCCCGATATGAAAGCAAAACCAAAGCCTGTTATCAGCTACGGAAAAAGCCCCGTGGCATTTACGACCGGTACCGACAGGCAACAAATGATGTTCGAAGTTATCAAACCGTTCGATAAGGAATTACGGACTGGATTGAAAAAGAAGCAGCTGGTGATTAAACCGAATATGGTAGTAACCAACAAGGAACTTTGCGCGACACACAAGGATGCATTGCGTGCCCTTCTCAAATATCTGAAGCCGATTTATAAAGGACAGATTATTATTGCTGAATCAAGTTCCAGTGTAAACTCATCAGACGGATTTAAAAATTATGGTTATACCGATCTTGAAAAAGATTTTAACATAAAATTCTACGATCTGAATACTAAAGCAACCGGCAGACCTTATTTTATCCTCGACAGGAATCTGCATCTTGATCCAATTCAGATTGCTGATATTTTTGCCAATCCTGATTACTATATTATTTCGATATCCAGGCTTAAGACTCATAACTCAGTTGTGATGACCGGCGGTATTAAGAATATTGGAATGGCAGCACCGCTTAACCCGGGATCTATAAACGGAAGCAAACCGATAAGCTATAAACGTAATATGCATTCTGGCGGATCGCGCTGGCTGCATTTTAATCTCTACCTGATGGCTCAGGGCGTTCGTCCTGATTTCACAATTATTGACGGTGTCGAGGGAATGGAAGGTAACGGTCCGATCAACGGAACCCCGGTTGATCACAGAATTGCAATGGCCGGATTTGATGTTGTGGCGGTCGACAGTATGTGCGCAAGACTCATGGGCATCCCGCTGGAGAATGTGGGATATATCAATTACTGTGCTGCTGCAGGCATTGGCAATATGGACAGGGACAAGATAGAAATCATCGGAGGGAAAGATCCCGATAAGAGCATCATACCTTATAAGTTAGGCTCAAATATTACGATGCAGCTCGAGTGGAAAGAGCCGCTTAACCTGCCGGCTCCTGGTCAGCGACCTCAAAATCCACCCGCGTCTCCTTCTCAACCTGCAATTCCGCCAAAACCACCTAAATAGCCGTAAGAAATATCATAAGTTCGGATATTACCACCATATACAGGATTCCGGGATATAGACGAGAGCTATATGATTTTCATAAAATAAATATTATAAAATAAAGAAGTAAAACGATGGAAAAAAAATTGATGGGAGTTTTTGCGCCTATTACAACACCTTTTGATGAAAAAGGAGAGGTAGCATATGATAAGCTCAAAGAGAACATGAAGTTTTATGCCAGGTCGTGTCTTAAAGGATATCTTGCACTCGGCTCAAACGGGGAAAATAAGAGCCTTTCCAGTCACGAGAAAGAAAAAGTTCTTGAAACCATTATCAAAAATAAAGGCTCTGATCAGACTGTTATGGCTGGGTGCATCTTCGAATCCACCAAGGAAACTATTGAATTTGCCAGACTAGCCCAGGGACTGGGAGCGGATTTTTTAACACTTCTTCCACCGTCATATTTCAAGAAAGAGATGACAGATCCTGTGCTTCTGAAGTATTTTTCAGATGTTGCCGATAGCGTGACGACACCCTGTCTCGTATATAATGCGCCCCAGTTTACCGGAGGGACAACACTGTCAGTCAGCCTGGTAAAAGATCTGGCAAAACATCGGAATATAGTCGGTATGAAAGATTCCTCAACCGGTAATATCGAAAGTTTCCTTTTTGCCGTAAGGGATTCATTCAATGTGATGCCCGGTTCGGCTAATTTCTTTATGAACGGACTTATAATGGGATCTCCCGGAGGAGTAATTTCATTGGCTAATGTTTTCCCCGAAATAACCTGTAAACTTTATAACCTGACGGTCAGTAAAAACTATGAGGAAGCATTCAGGCTGAATGAAAAGATTTTACAGTTAAATAAGACCGTTTCGGGAAGCGGTGGTGTGGCTGCTGTCAAGTATGCAATGGATCTGGCCGGACTTTATGGCGGGAATCCGAGGTTGCCGTTACTTCCACTATCCAACGATTTGAGAAAGAAAATAGAAGATCATCTTAAAAAAGAAGGATTGATATGAGAAAGGTACTTGTAAATGAGAAAGTTAGCCCCGATGCTCTCAATATACTCAAAAAGGCTGCTGAGGTGGTATATATACCCTCAGGAGAGCATTCTGAGATTATTAGACTGGTTAAGGATGTGACAGGTGTAATGCTGGATACTACTATTAAATTCACACCCGAACTAATGGATTCTGCCCCGAATCTGAAAGTTATAAGCCGAACCGGAACCGGAGTAGATAATGTGGATGTTGAAGCTGCTACAAAAAGGGGAATCATGGTATTGCATACTCCCGACGCTAATACGGTGACGGTTGCTGAACATACGGTTGCTTTCATAGGGGCATTGACAAAACACCTGTTATTTCTGGATTCTGAAACCCGGCAGGGAAAGTTTAAAATTGCAAGAAGGTATTATCTCCCGGTTGACATCGAGGGTAAAACACTAGGCATAATAGGATATGGCAGGATCGGTAAGCAGGTTGCCAGAAAATGTATGGCTGCCTTTGATATGAAGGTAATAATATATGATCCCTATATCAGCGACAGTGTGGTTGCTCCGGGAGTCGTAAGGTACAGTAATGAAGAAGATGTATATAAACAGTCCGACATCCTTACGATACACGTACCTCTCACCGATGAGACCAGAAACCATATTGGTGAAAAACTCCTTTCATTGATGAAACCTTCTGCATACCTGGTAAATACGGCAAGAGGGAATGTTATTAACGAAGGTTATGTAGTTAAAATGTTGAATGAGAACAGACTTAAAGGTGCTGCATTTGATGTCCTCACAAACGAACCACCGCTGGACAATGAGGAATTCCTCAAAAATCCTAAAACTATTGTAAGCCCCCATTCCGCTGCTCTGACCAGCGAATGTACAGTGAGGGTCGCCTGTGAAGCTGCCCAGGGAATAGTAGATTATCTCGAAGGCAGGATGCCGAAATCAATTTTTAACAGGAAAGGTCTTAATTTATAGCATTAATATTATCCGACAAATAAAATGAGTATGGAGAAAAAATATGATCTGATCGGTTTCGGTGAAGCTATGATAAGGTTCACTGCTCCGGACCACGCAAGGCTGGAACAATGTACCCATCTTCACATAGCAATTGCAGCAGCTGAATTGAATGTAACTGTTAATTCATCAAGACTCGGCCATAAGAGTGCCTGGATATCCAAACTTGTGGATATATGGTCAGGACAGTTTATCGTAAATAAAGGCAGGGAACATGGGGTGGATATGTCCGGGGTAATTCTCCTCCCATTCGATGGAAAAGGAACCGTAAGGAATGGTTTATGCTACCTTGAAGTAGGTATTGGACCAAGGGCAAGCAAACAAATGTACGACAGGGCACATTCAGCAATAAGCCTGGTACAACCAGGGGATTTTGACTGGGATAAAATACTTGCTAATACAAAGTGGTTCCACACGACAGGTATTACAACAGCAATCTCTGACAATGCCGCTGCGGAAGCTGTTACCTCGCTGAAAACAGCAAAGAAACTGGGAGTTACCACCAGCTTTGATCTGAACTTCCGGTCTACCCTGTGGAGCTCCGAAAAGGCAAAAGAGGTGATGAACAAAGTAATGCCTTATGTGGATGTGATAATTGGTAATGAAGAGGACTTTGAAAAAATGCTGGGGATAAAAGCCGAAGGTGGAACAGAATCCTATTCAGACCTCGATCCTGAAAGTTATAAAGTTGTGGCTCAGCAGGTTGTAAAGCAATTCCCCAATGTACAGGTAGTGGGGACGACTTTGAGACATGTAAAGACTGCTCTTCTGAATGACTGGCAGACTGTTATGCTTTACAAGAATAAATTTTATGCTTCTAGAAAATATGAGAATCTCGAGATTCTTGACAGAACCGGAGGAGGTGATAGCTTTGCTACTGCACTTATATGTTGCATGCTCGAAGGAAAAGACCCGCATGAGACGATTGAATTCTCAGCTGCTTATTCTGCTCTGTGCCACGGTTTCATGGGTGACTGGAACTGGGCTACAAGAGTGGAGGCAGAGAGAGTGATGAAAGGCGGGAGTGCCAGGGTCGTACGGTGAGACCATGACCGAAATTTTAAAACTAATGACCGATATTTAATGAACAGGTAGTCGAGAAAAATATACTTTTGAATAAGTGAGATATCTTTATTCAAAATAATTTGATTTAAATTAACCTAACCCCTTTATACTATGAGAAAATTCACGACAATCCTTGTATTCCTGTTGTTCGCAGGTTTGCAGGTTGCTTATGCTCAGCGAACGATCACCGGCAGAGTAACCAAATCAGCAGATAATACACCACTTGCAGGTGTTACTGTACTGATTAAAGGTACTACTGTCGGAGAAATTACTGATGGGGATGGAAAATATTCTATCTCGGTTTCGGACAATCAGGCAATTCTAATCTTCTCATTTATTGGTTTTAATACCAAGGAAGTAGCGGTTGGTAACCTGACAACCGTGGACGTTTCACTGGATGAAGCCTTGGTACAAATGGAAGAAGTTGTTGTAACAGCCCTTGGTATTAAGCGAGAATCCAAAAAACTTGGTTATGCGGTAACAACTGTTGAAACTGACCAGATGTTGACAAACAAAAGTATCAACATGATGGAGTCCCTTGAAGGAAGGGTTTCGGGCCTGAATATAACGCCTCCGGCTGCCGGTGCAGGTGCCAGTACGCAAATACGTTTGCGTGGACAGGTTGCTTTCGCGGGAGCTAATAATGCTCCACTGCTGGTAATTAACGGACTTCCCATGGATCAGAATGCCCGAGGTGCAAATGGTTATGGCCAAAATACTGACACGGGGGATAATTTGAATAATATTAACCCGGATGACATTGAAACCATGACTGTATTAAGAGGTGCAACTGCGTCCGCGATTTATGGATCACGGGCGGCAAATGGTGCAATCATTATTACCACAAAATCCGGTCGAAGAGATCAGGCTATCGGTGTTGAATATTCTGGCGCCTATACTGCACAGCAGCCTTTGAATTTCTGGGACTTGCAACAGGTGTATGGCCAGGGAGTGGGGGGGAAAAAACCAGCCTCCGCCGCAGAGGCCATCAGTACCGGTCAGTTGGGCTGGGGTGCAAAGATGGATGGTTTGCCTGTTACTATTTTTGATGGTGAAACAGTACCTTATTCGCCTAATCCGGACAATCTTTTTAAATATTACAGAACAGGACAAATATGGACTAATACCCTTGCATTCTCAGGTGGTAGTGCCAGATCAAGCTTCAGGGCATCATTCTCAAACACAGATGCTGATGGTATTGACCCTTTCAATGAATACAAAAAGAATATTGTCAATGTAGGCGCCAACCATGACGTTACAAAAAAACTTAACTTTTCCATTAATATCAACTACACCAATGAGAAATATATCAACCCTCCTCGTATCGGTACGCAGGGTGAGGGTGCAGTAAACTTCTTCACCCGTATATCTAATTCCATTCCATTCTGGAATCTTAAAAATCATGCGACCAATCCTGTTACGGGAACCGAGGCGCAGACTTCTGGTTTCCAGGGTACAGTTCTCAATCCATACTATGAATATCAGGACGCCGGTGCTAGCTACGAAACTACACAAGATCGTTTCCTTGGAACAGCAACCGCGCGATTTAATGCAACCGAGTGGCTGTATGCTCAGGCCAGGATTAATTACGATTATTCCCTTAGGTTCAGTGAGAATAAGAGACCGGGCGGTGTGGGAACAAGTCAGCCTTTAAATACTTCTGATGGTACCTGGAAAGGAAATTATAGTGTATCTGAAGGCAAAGGGACTGACATAAATGCTGATTTCCTTGTGGGTGCAAGTAAACAGTTTAATAAGTTTTCTGTAGATGCAAGTTTTGGGGGAAACACATTCAGAATCATGAATCACAACTTTAACCAATCTGCGTCAAACCTTGTTGTCAGAGACTTTTTCTCCATAGCAAACGGTACTAATCAAACCCAGGGTTTTGGTTTTAATCAATCCCGGGTTAATTCACTTTATGGCTTGGCAGAGTTTGGATATGCTTCAATGTTATTCCTCAATTTTACGGGTAGGGAAGACTGGTTCTCTGTATTAAATCCGGAAAATAATTCGAAGTTTTATTCATCTGTATCCGGTAGTTTTGTCTTCTCAGAATTATTGAAAGACCTGCCTTGGCTTTCATACGGTAAACTAAGAGGTTCCTGGGCCCAGGTAGGTAGCGCCAATGGTGTAAACACATATGAAGGGAACCTGACCTATTCTATTAGTAATAATCAATTTAATGGTCAGACTTTAGCAAGTATTTCGCAAGGAACCGCTCCTAATCCGGACTTGCAACCATTTACTGTAACTGAGAAAGAGATAGGTTTGGATGTGAGGTTGTTCAATGACAGGTTGCATCTGGATCTGGCAGCCTTTGACAAGGTGACAACAGACCAGATATTAAATGTTCAACTTTCTAATACATCCGGATATGGCAGTTCCAAGAAAAACCTTGGCTCATTAAAGAACAGCGGTTTGGAATTAATGATAGAATATACACCTTTCGATATTCATGACTTTACCTGGACAACTTCATGGAACCATAGCTACCTGAAAACAGAAGTACTCTCAGTAGGTACGGAACCAGATGGCACCCCAATTGATGATCTACTGTTAATTTACTTTAATGGTACTGGTATGGAGTTTCTTGGAGAATTGCATTACACGGTAGGAATGCCGATGAACCAATTGTATACAAGAACATACAAGAGAAATGAAAATGGTGACATTCTCCTCAGAACCAACGGTAGATTACAGGCATCAGCCGATTTTATACCTGTAGGAAGTTCGATCCCAAAACATACAGGTGGTTGGAACAACACATTTACCTACAAAAAGCTTAGTCTCGGAGTATTTTTCGACTACAAACTAGGAGGTACAGTATTATCAGCTACAAAGTTAAATATGACAAGACAGGGATTCTCCAAACTTTCACTGGAGGGTCGCAGAGAAGGAGAGGCAGGTTTGACATTCCCCGGTATTATCGAAGCTACCGGGCAACCCAATAACGTTGTGGTTACGGACCTGCAAAGCTTTTATGCAGATTACCGGAATCTTCAAATCGGGGATCCTTTCACATTTAAGTCAGACTTTGTTAAGCTGAGAAGCATATCATTATCATATGATTTCACCAGTATATTAAACAAAGTGGGATTCCTTGGGTTCGTCAAGGGATTAGCCATGACAGCCTCCTGCAGAAATGTGGCGATTCTTTATAAGGATCTTGAAAACCTTGACCCTGAAGCCATTGCATCCTCCGGAGACGTCAGAGCCGGTTATGAGAATTGCTCATTACCAACAACCCGGAATTTTATGGTTAGTATAAATGCAAAATTCTAAGTATCATGAAAAAGATAAAGCATTTTATTTTGTTAATTGCAGCCCTGCTTTTAATTGGAGGATGCGATAAGGACTTTGTGGAAATAAACACGGATCCCTTTGCAATAAGTGACATTGATCCGGCACTTTTATTTGCCGGAGCACAACGTACCTACCTCGGTGGCTGGGAATCTGAGCATACCGTTGTTCAGCAATTCGTGAATCCATACAACCTTGGTGCCACTTTAGGATTTAATTTTAATGCAAACATTGACGGCTTCCAGAACGGAAGCTGGGGTGCATATCAAGGTGCAATCAAAGAATTTGTTCATATTTTGTATCTGTCAGAAGAAACTACGGATCGGGTAAATTTACAGAGCATAACCCGCATATGGAAAGCCCAGGTTTTTATGAACCTTGTTGACCATTACTGTGATGTTCCTTACTTTAATGCAGGTCTGGCTGCTATTAAAGGTGAGGAATACTTCTTCCCCGGATATGACGATGATGAGGTCATCTATGATGACCTGTACAAAGAACTCCATGAAGCAATAGCTAATTTGAATCCCGCTGGTGATTTCGTTTCTGCAGACCTTTTTTACGGGGCACATGCTTATTATCCTAAAACTTCTGCAGCTGACCAGGTGGCGCAATGGAAGAAACTTGGAAATTCTTTGTTGCTGAGACTGGGAATGAGATATTCCAAACTTAATCCTTCCAAAGCTCAATCAATAGTATCTGAAGCATTTAACGGTGGAGTTATGACATCGAATAATGACAATGCGTTTGTGACTTACGATGGCACACTGTTCTCAAATGGCAGTAACGATGGTTTGATAAACAACAATCCGAGGTTCTATTATGCAGCAGAGCCTTTTGTTGAGCAACTGAAATCAACCAGTGATCCGCGCAGCAAGTATATGATCGCAATGTTTGATGAACCAAATAATCCACTTGG
>JADDYF010000016.1 GCA_015712185.1 Bacteroidales bacterium | reverse complement strand
CCTCTGCTTGGTGGTGCATCATTTACAAACACCCGGTTGACTGATTCCTTCTTTACTCCGGTCGGCTACAGGGGTGCTTTCGGAACTGCCAACTGGACTGCCGGCTGGTGTAATTTTGATCCGCAGAATACAGATTATTAGTTATATCGGTTGTGGTAAGTGGCATTTTATCAAGCCCCTTTTATTATCGTCTCAGCATCTCAATCATCTCCGTTATTGCTTCCGTATCGGCCGGATCTTTTACCGGAGATAATCCCATATATGCCCTGGCCCTGTTTAGGTCTTCGCCGGTTATATAATCCTTACCAATTAATATGTAATATAGAATAGCCGACTTGAGCGTGTTTGCCTTTACCCTGAACGTGTGACGGCTCGACCGTGCCGGAAAGATATGCACATACCTTGCTTCATTATTATAATACTTCAAGGTCCATTGCGAACTATCTGACAGCGTAATGATCCTGTAACTTCTGAAACTGTCTCCTGCCCACTTCTTATATGGTTCTTTCGCAGAAATACTGTTTAATCCAAGAAACTCCAGCACCTCTCTGAAAATCTTTTCTGATGGCATATCGCCTGTATAAATATCCATAACACAGGTGCCGATATGCTTAAGCTTCTTTACCAGATCCTTTACCGGGAGTTGATCTTCTTCCGCGATATTACTGTTTATAAACTCCCTGATAAAAGGGAGATAATGCTTAAGAGGATTGAACAATATCGGCTCCGGTATGTGAAATGTAACATCCATATTTGCAAAGTTAAAGTTTTATAAAAAAGGGACCCGGGAACATTATTTGATTTTGACAACACTGATTTTTGAGAAAAAATTAACTTTATGATTCATAAAACCACATCAGCAATCCTTTTTATGCCAGATACATCTAAACAAAATTTCATAAAGACAATAAATCACCTGCAGCCGGACAAGGTGGTTGTTGATTTCGGGGCTACTCCGGTAACGGGTATCCACGTCGTTATCGTGGAAAAGCTACGTGAATATTATGGTCTCGGGAAAAGACCGGTCAAGGTAACTGAGCCTTACCAGATGCTCGGAGAGATCGACGAAGAGCTTATACGGGAAATGAATATTGACGTGATCGGACTCTCTGGCGAGAAGAACATGTTTGGAATACGTAACAGTGACTGGAAGGTGCATAAGACACTCTGGGGCCAGGAGGTTTTGTTCCCCGGCGATTTCAATTATACTTATAATGAAAACGGGGATATACTGATCTATCCCGAAGGTGACACCTCTGTGCCGCCAAGTGCAAAGATGCCGAAATCGGGTTTCTTTTTCGATGCGCTCGACAGGCAGAAACCGGTTGAAGATTCTGCACTCCGACTTGAAGATAACCTCGAGGAGTTTGGCTATCTTACTGATCGCGACCTCAGCTACTGGAAAGATCAGGTTCTGTCTGCCCGGGAAAGCAGGAAAGCTGTAGTTGCCAACCCCGGAGGTACAGCCCTTGGTGATATAGCGCTGGTCCCTGCAGTCGGCATGAAAGATCCCAAAGGCATAAGGGGCGTTGAAGAATGGTATATATCGACCCTTACACGCGTAGATTTCATCAAGGAACTGTATGACAGGCAGACAGATATTGCAGTTGAAAATCTGAAAAAGCTCTACGGTGTCATAGGCAACAGTATAGATGTCATTTATATCTGCGGCACTGACTTCGGAACCCAAAACTCCACCTTTTGCTCACCCGAAACATTTGCGAAAGTATGGCTCCCGTACTATAAAAAGGAAAACGACTGGATCCATGAGAATACAGGCTGGAGAACATTTAAACACTCGTGCGGCGCAGTTGAACCGCTGATGGACCTGTTTATCGAATCGGGATTCGACATTATCAACCCGGTACAGATAAATGCCTCGGGAATGGATCCGGTGCTGCTGAAGAAAAAATATGGCGACAGGATAGTCTTCTGGGGTGGCGGCGTCGACACACAGGGTGTGTTTGCTTTCGGAACGCCCCGGCAGGTGAAAGACCAGGTAAAAAGGCAGTGTGAAGTACTTAACAATAACGGCGGATTTGTATTCAACACAGTTCATAATATACAGGCTAATGTTCCTTTTGCAAATGTTATCGCAATGCTCGAAGCTGTGAAGGAATTATGAAGAACTGATACAAATCCCCTTTGTGATCTTCCCCGGGGATAAAGGCATAAACTCAAATTCTTTCCCCCTAGGAAGAAATAAGAAAGGGGGTAAAAAGGGTAAAATATGTAACAAATTTATTTTTCGAGTGAACGGACTCAAATTTAACAGGCGATACCTTATAAGCATCTCCGTGATCTCTGCTCTCGGCGGACTTCTCTTCGGCTATGACTGGGTTGTCATAGGTGGAGCAAAACCCTTTTATGAACCGTATTTTGGCATTTCGGGTATCCCCTCTCTTCAGGGCTGGGCTATGAGCTGCGCTCTTGTCGGATGCCTGGCAGGTGCCGTCCTGTCCGGCTGGCTGAGTGACAGGTTCGGGAGGAAAAGATTGTTATTGCTTTCAGCAGGTCTGTTTATAATCGCCTCTGTTGGCACGGGCTCTGCATGGTCATTGACTATGTTTATTGTTTTCAGAATACTCGGCGGAGTTGGTATCGGACTGGCCTCAAACCTGTCGCCAATGTATATCGCGGAAGTGACTCCCGGGAATATCCGTGGCGGATTTGTTTCCATCAACCAGCTGACGATAGTTATCGGAATACTTCTTGCCCAGTTGATAAACTGGAGGATTGCCCGGCCCGTGCCGGAGGGTGCGACTGTAGCAGATATTATGGCGTCATGGAACGGTCAGATGGGCTGGAGATGGATGTTCTTTGCATGTACTGCTCCTTCAGCGCTTTTCTTTATCCTGATGTGGCTTGTACCCGAAAGTCCCAGATGGCTGGCAAGAGATAGAAATAATCACACTAAGGTTCATGCCATACTGGCTAAGATCGGAGGAGATGGCTATGCCTCTTCAGAGCTTGTTTCGATTGATAACACTCTGGCAGGAACATCTGAAAATATCAATCGCGGTTTATTAAAACAGCCTGGCATTTCGAAAATACTTGTACTTGGAATAGTCCTTGCGGTTTTCCAGCAATGGTGCGGTATCAATGTCATATTCAATTATGCCCAGGAGATTTTTGCATCAGCCGGGTATAATGTTTCTGACATCCTGTTTAATATTGTAATTACAGGCAGTGTTAATCTCATATTTACTTTTGTGGGGATGTTCACAGTGGATAAGCTTGGACGTAAAGCCCTGATGCTGTTTGGCGCAGGAGGTCTTGCGACAGTTTTTGCTGTTATCGGCATCATGTATTTCACCGGAGTACAGGGTGTGCCTTTATTGATCATGGTTGTTACGGCCATAGCATGTTATGCCATGTCGCTGGCTCCTGTAACATGGGTCGTCCTTTCGGAGATTTTTCCTAACAGGATCCGCGGAGCAGCAATGTCTGTTGCCACATTCTCACTGTGGTCAGCATGCTTTGTCCTCACATATACATTCCCGATTTTGAATGAATTGCTGAAAGCATCAGGTACATTCTGGCTTTACGGATTTATCTGTCTTCTGGGATTCTGGTTCATATTTAAGAGACTTCCCGAGACAAAAGGCAGATCGCTTGAACAGATAGAACATGAGCTCACCGGACAATATAATGTATAACTTATTAAATCCTATAATATGAAAACTTCCTTTTATCATTTCCTGAAGAAGGATCTTCTGATAGTATTTATCCTTCATCTTTCGGTAATAGGTCTGACGGGTCAGGTGACTCTTACCGAGGGTGATTGGATCCTTCCTACATATAAGGTTCAGACTCCGGATAAAAATCCTATGTTCTTTAAAGGGGAGGGATATCAGGGCGCATCCAGATATGTCTATCCCCTGGCATTGCTCGATAACATTTCAGATGAGAAGTCGGACCGGGCATGGAAAACCCTTAAGCTGGCGAATGAGTTCATTGAGCTTTGTGTAACTCCTGAGATAGGAGGAAAGCTGTGGTATGGCACGGATAAAACAAACGGATACAATTTCATTTATAAGAACAATGTTGTCAGGCCGTCAAACATCGGTATGACGGGAGCATGGGTTTCAGGCGGAATTGAATGGTGTGTCCTTCACCATCACAGGGCGTCAACATTCCTCCCTGTCGATTATGAGCTGAAAGAGAACAGCGACGGCAGCAAAACGATCTGGATCGGAGAGACAGAACCCCGCCACAGTATGAGATGGACGATCGGTATTACAGTATTTCCGGGAAAATCATATTTCGAAGCCGAGGTAAAGATCCATAATCCGACGCCATTTACACATTCTTTTCTTTACTGGGCAAATGTTGCTGCACATACCAATGAAAACTACCAGGTCATATTTCCGCCCAGCGTACAGTATGCCACATACCACGCCAAGAACGCCTTTATACACTGGCCGGTTGCCGAGGAACCTTACAGGGGACAGGATTTCACAAAAGGGAATGACATGAGCTGGTGGAAAAACTCACCTGTCTCAAATTCCTTCTTCGCGTACGATCTGAAAGAAGATTTCATGGGAGGTTACGATCATGGAAAACAGACCGGTACGGTGCATATCGCCGACCATAACATTGTAAAGGGCGCAAAGCTGTGGGAATGGGGCTCCGGGGAGCGTGGTCAGGCTACAGAGGCAAGGCTGACAGAGAAAGACGGTCCGTATGTCGAGATAATGGTCGGGGCATTTTCCGATAACCAGCCCGATTACAGCTGGATCAGACCTTATGAGGTAAAAACATTCAAACAATACTGGTATCCGGTAAAAGCGATCGGAGGATTTAAATACGCCAACCTCAGCGGAGCTGTAAATCTTGAAAAACGCGGGGAGAATAATGTTTTCCTGGGATACCATTCCACACAAAGAGTGCCTGATGCAAAGATCATCCTTAAAAACAAAGGAAAAGTGGTTTTCGAAAAGAGAATGGAGATTTCACCTGTTACGGCTTTCGCTGAAACAATTAAAGTAGACGGACAATTTAATATAACCGATCTTTCCACTGAAATGATTGATGGTGAAACAAATAAGGTATTAGTCTCTTATTCTCCGGTCGAAAAGAAATATGATCCAGGATTGCCTGAAACGGTTGAACGTCCTGCACTGCCACGCGATATCAAAACTATTGAGGAATTATATCTGGCAGGCAGCAGGATCCAGCAGTTCTACAATACCAGCCTTAATGCCATGGACTATTATAAAGAGGCACTGAATCGCGATCCTGATGATATAAGGACAAATACTGCTGTCGGAAATACATATCTCAAGAATGGTGATTATGTAAGTGCCAGAGCTCATTTTGCCAGGGCAATAAAACGGCTGACCAGGGATTATACCCGGCCATCAACATGTGAACCGCTTTATCTCCAGGGTCTGACACTTAAATCACTGGGACTATATGATGAAGCCATTGACACTCTTTACAGGGCAACCTGGGATTATGCATGTCACTCTGCTGCTTACCTTGAACTGGCAAGGATCTCTTCCATCAGAGGTGATCTCGTAAAAGCTCTGAGTCAGGCTGAAGAATCGTTAAGGACAAACTCTTTAAATAATAGTGCAATCAATCTTAAGGCATCAATCCAGCGAAGAATGGGCTACCGTGATGGTGCCCTGGAAACTCTTGCACATATTCTGGCAACAGATCCCCTCGACTTCAGGGCATGCAATGAGAGCTATCTGCTTGCAAAACAGGCTGGAGATACAAAAAAAGCAGAGAGCGGGCTTAATGAACTTGCCAGAAAAATGAGGGATTTTGACCAGAACTATCTTGAGCTCGCAGTCGGATATATTAATGACGGTATGCTGGCTGAGGCGGAAGATGTTCTCAGGAGATATAAAGGTAAGAATCCTGAGATAAGCTATTATTTAGGTTATATCAACGATAAGAACGGGAACAGGAATGAAGCCGAAAAATATTTCAGGGAAGGATCGGCCCTGCCGGTTGATTATTGTTTCCCCTACAGGCTGGAGTCGGTAAAGGTTTTTGAAATCGCTCTGAAATATAATCCCGGTGATCCCAAACCAAATTATTACCTGGGAAATCTTTTTTATGACAGGCAGCCGCAAAAAGCTATCAGTCACTGGGAGAGGGCAGTAGAGCTTGATCCGGCTTTTGCCATAGCTCACAGGAACCTAGGATGGGCATATTACCAGACAAATCATGATATACCTGCGGCAATTAAAGCTTACGAAAATGCAGTCAGGTATAAAAAGGACGATCCTGTATACTACGCGGAGCTCGATCCTTTGTATGAACTGAACAATACACCGGTAGAAACCCGGGCAAAGCTGTTTGAAGGAAGCAATGATGTTGCAACAATGCGCGATGATTCATTTATCCGGCAGATACTGGTTTATGTTCTCTCGGGCCAGTCTGATAAGGCTCTGGAGTACCTGAACAACAGGTACTTCGGGTACAGGGAAGGCAGCTCAAGGGTTGCAGATGTAACAGTCGATGCATACCTGATGTCAGGCAGGAATTACCTTGCACGGAAGGAATTCAAAAAGGCGCTTGAACAGTTTACCGCCTCGCTGAACACTTTTGTGGGAGAGGAGAACAACAGGCGGATACCGCAGATAAATTATTTCATCGGGCTGACCTATGATGCCCTTGGCAACAGGTCGAAAGCAAGATCGTACTACACTAAATCTGCTGAACAGTCAGTCAGGGGATCAGGGTATATCAGCTATTACCAGGGTTTAAGCTGGCAGAAGCTTGGTAACACATCAAAAGCCACTGAGGTCTTCAACTCACTTATTGAACAGGGCGACAGACGTATCAGACAGGGGGCTGAACTCGATTTCTTCGCCACTTTCAGGGAAAGACAGTCAGAGAACTCGGTACTTTCCGATGCATACATGCTGAAAGGCCTTGGACATAAAGGACTTGGCCAGAATGACCAGGCAGCTGAGGACCTTAAAAAAGCTGTTGAATATTCCAACAGCAACCTGTGGGCAAGTTCAGAACTGCAAAACCTGTAATTTCTGTTCTGTGTTTTAAGACCGACTAAAATCTTTAAAATGAATTATTACATAAAGCTGGCAGTACTGTTTATTCTGGCTTTTGTACTGCCTTTCAGTCATCTCAACAGCCAGACAGGCGGAAGGAGCGCAACGTGCATTGATACGGACTGGAGGTTCATGCCGGGTGATCATCAGAATGCATCAGAAGCCGGTTTTGATGACAGGGCATGGAGGCTGCTCGACCTTCCTCACGACTGGAGCATCGAAGGCACGGTAAACCGCGATGCCCCGACACTCGGCTCGGGCGGTTACCTGCCTGCAGGCGCAGGATGGTACAGAAAACACTTGGTTATCAGGAAAGAAGATCTGAGAATGAGCCACCGCATCCTCTTCGACGGAGTCTATATGAACAGCGACGTGTGGATCAACGGAAAACATCTTGGAAACTATCCGTTCGGGTATAACAGCTTCTGGTATAATCTCGATGGTCACCTTAAAGCCGGTGAAAATATTATCGCGGTGCGGGTTGACAATTCAAAGCAACCGGCTTCACGATGGTATTCAGGTTCAGGTATTTACAGGCATGTCTGGCTGATAAAAACTAATAAGGTAAATATTCCCCAGTGGGGGATCTATATTACCACACCACAGGTTACGGAACAACTAGCAACAGTCACAGCTGAAATCATAATTTCGAATAATTCCTCCTCACCTCAGAAAGTAACTTTAATCTCCTATGTTACGGATAATAAGGGATTTACTTCCGGGGAGTCACAATCGTTATTCCAGATACAGCCGGGCCAGGAGTCCAGGGCTAAAAACAGTATAAACGTTCAAAAGCCTGAGCTGTGGTCGGTTGAGAAACCATCATTGTACACGCATGTTGCCAGAGTGCTTGTCAACGGGAAAACGGTAGATGAAGTTGCCACCCCGTTCGGGATACGTTCAATCAGGTATGATGTTGATAAAGGATTCTTCCTTAACGATAAGAGTCTGAAGATGAATGGTGTGTGCCTGCACCACGATGGCGGATGTGTCGGAGCCGCGGTACCTGTAAAGGTCTGGGAACGACGACTTCGGATACTTAAGGAGATGGGATGCAACGCCATCCGCACAGCACATAATCCTGTGGCGCCTGAATTCCTTGACCTGTGCGACAGGCTGGGATTCCTTGTCATGGACGAGATCTTTGATGAATGGAAAAGAGGTAAGGTGAAATACGGGTATAATATCTATTTTGATGAGTGGGCTGAAAAAGATGTTATTTCTTTTATCCGTCGCGACCGCAACCACCCGTCGGTGGTGATGTGGAGTGCAGGCAATGAAATACGTGAACAGCCTGTTGAGGGAGGGGAGAAAGTCCTTCAGTGGATGCTGGACCTTTTTCATGCTGAGGATCCCACCAGACCCGTTACAGTCGGATGTGACAATATTGCCGCTGACGACAATCCGGCGAGGCTGGAGTATCTCAATCTCCTCGATATAGTCGGGTATAATTATGTCGACAGGTGGCATGAACGCCGTGAGCTCTTCTTCAGCATCGACAGGCACGATCACCCCGGCTGGAAGATGGTAGGCACTGAAAGCGTATCTAACGGAGGTGTGCGGGGTGACTATAACTTTGGCCGGGACACTGCCCGGTTCAATCCGAACTATAATACAAGGATGATCCGTGCCGAACAGCTCTGGAGATTTGTTGTGGTCAATCCGTATGTTATTGGTGATTTCATGTGGACAGGCATCGATTATCTCGGTGAGGCCTTCTGGCCCACAAAGAGCGCCTCGAGCGGAGTTATTGACCTTTGCGGATTTCCGAAGGATGGCTATTATTTCTATCAGAGTCAGTGGACCACGGAACCGATGCTGCATATATTCCCGCACTGGAACTGGGAAGGCAGGGAAGGACAGGTGTTGCCTGTCCTGGTATATTCAAACTGCGATGCAGTAGAGCTCTTTGTAAATGGTAAATCATATGGCGAAAAACGTCTGGAATTTCCGAGGCAGGGTAATTCAGGAAGCTGGAACAGGTATGAATTTCCGCAGAAATTTGCAACCACAGCCGACCTGCACCTGTCGTGGGATGTACCTTATGTAAAGGGAACAGTAAAGGCAGTCGGCAAAAAGAACGGGAAAGATGTATATACCAAAATTATTGAAACAACAGGAAAGCCTGCAGCGATAAGGCTGACGGCCGACAGGAATCATCTGGCCGCCGACAACCAGGATATCTCACACGTGAAGGTGGAGGTTGTAGATGATAAGGGCAGGGTTGTTCCGACAGCCGACAACCTGGTCAGGTTTAAAATTACTGGAACAGGAAAGCTGCTTGGTCTCGACAACGGAAATCCTGCCGACCAGGAGCCTTATAATTCAGGGCAGAGAAAGGCGTTCAACGGTTTGGGACTCGCAGTGATCCAATCCGGCAAAATCCCCGGGAAGATCACACTTACTGCCTCATCAGAAGGAATGAAAGATATAACTGTTGAAATTACAGTAATGAAATGAAAGGTTGAACATGAAATATTTAGTTTGTCTTTTCCTGATTCTGGCAAGCTGTACAAACAATAATGATTTACCCCGCGAAACACTCACTCTTGCCGGTGAATGGAGATTCAGGATCGACTCCCTCGACCAGGGAATTGAAAATGAATGGTATAAAGACTCCTTCAAAGAGATAGTTAGACTTCCAGGATCTATGGCCGAAAATGGCAAGGGCAATGACGTTAAAGTAAGCACTCCATGGACAGGTGATATTGTTGACAGATCTTATTTCACTGACACGAAATATGAAAAATACCGTCAGCCGGGAAATATAAAGATCCCATTCTGGCTCAAGCCTGTGAAATATTATAAAGGTGCAGCCTGGTACCAGAAAGAGATCATCCTGCCCGGAAACTGGGAAGGAAAGCGGATCAATCTTTTTCTTGAACGCTGTCACTGGGAATCAACACTGTTCGTAAATGAGAAGAAAGCAGGAAGCATGAACAGCCTGGCAACGCCTCACGAATATGATATCACCGGTTTGCTGGCGCCTGGTAAAAACACTATCAGCATCAGAATTGACAACAGGGTGATTATCCCGGTGGGAGTGAACTCGCACAGCATCAGCGATCATACCCAGTCGAACTGGAACGGCATAACGGGAGATATCAGCCTCAGGGCAACGCCACAGGTATTTATAAGTAATATAAATGTTTATCCCGATATACAGAAGAAGGTCGCAAAAGTTATCATCAGCATTAAGAATCCCGGGAATACCGGTTTCAGCGGGAAGCTTAAGATCCGGGCGAACAGCTTCAATACGAAAAACAGACAGACAGGTCCGGTAAAGGCTTTAACGGTTATTACTGATTCTGATGAGCAGCAGGTGATGATCGATTATAAGATCATGAAACCTGAGTTATGGAGTGAATTTAATCCCTCAATGTACAGGCTGACAGTAACGATGATGGAGAAAGGCAGGGGAATCATTGATAAGCAGTCGGCAGATTTCGGAATGCGTGAGTTCAGGACAAATGGAACACGGTTCGAGGTAAACGGACAGCCGGTTTTTCTCAGAGGAACTACCGAATGCTGCATTTTCCCGCTGACAGGTTACCCGCCTGCTGATGTCGGATCGTGGGAGAAGGTCCTTAAAACCTGCAGGGACTATGGCCTGAATCATATAAGATTTCATTCCTTCTGTCCGCCTGAAGCAGCATTTTTTGCAGCCGACAGGCTCGGCATCTATTTCCATATAGAGTGCAGTTCATGGGCAAACCAGGGAGCATCTGTCGGTAACGGGGGCATCATCGACAAATTCATATACGAGGAGGGAGACAGGATACTCAAAGAATATGGTAATCACCCGTCATTCTGCATGCTTGCCTATGGAAATGAGCCTGCCGGAAGGAACCAGAATGCATTTCTGGGTCAGCTGATAAAATACTGGAAATCGAAAGATACAAGGAGGGTCTATACTTCAGCTGCCGGCTGGCCGGTTATTCCTGAAAATGAATATAACATTATCCCTGCACCCAGGATACAGCAGTGGGGACAGGGCCTGAAAAGTATTATAAACAGAGAGCCTCCACAGACAAGATTCGACTTCAGGGAAATAATTGAAAAGTACACGATCCCTGTCGTTGGTCATGAGATAGGCCAGTGGTGCGTTTACCCCGATTTTAAGGAGATTGAAAAATATACCGGTGTTCTGAAGCCGACAAATTTTGAGATCTTCAGGGAATCCCTTGCTGAGAATGGTATGGAAGGCCAGGCTGAAGATTTCCTGATGGCATCAGGGAAGCTCCAGGTATTATGCTACAAGGCCGATATCGAAGCAGCCCTGCGCACACCCGGTTTGGCGGGATTCGAGATACTCCAGCTTCACGATTTTCCCGGGCAGGGGACAGCGCTTGTGGGGATTCTTAATCCCTTCTTCGAATCAAAAGGCTACGTCACACCAGGGGAGTTCAGAATGTTCTGCAATGAAACTGTGCCTCTTGCAAGGATGGAAAAGCTGATCTGGAGGAATAGCGAAACATTTCAGGCAATGGTCGAAATAGCGCATTTCGGACCCGGGCCGGTCAGAAATGCTGAGATCTTATGCCAGGTAAAGGATTCAACAGGACATATATACAGGAAAGAGATAATGACCATGGATGAATTAAAGATCGGCAATCAGAATATCCTCGGGCTTTTCGCCATGGATATTACCGGATTTAAAGAGGCAGGGAAACTGACGTTTGAATTATCGGTTCAGGGCACACCGTTTACGAATCACTGGGATTTCTGGGTTTACCCTTCCGCCGGAGATGCCGGGCCGGGAAGTGTTTATATTACTGACAAGATAGACCGGAAAGCTGAAGAGGTATTGGAAACAGGAGGTTCAGTATTACTTCTGACATACGGAAATGTAAGGGAAGATAAGGGTGCAAAAGTAGCAATAGGCTTTTCAAGTATTTTCTGGAATACTGCCTGGACAAATAACCAGCCCCCGCATACCCTCAGTATACTCTGCAACCCCGAACACCCCGTGTTCAGAGGCTTCCCGACGGAGTATCACAGCAACTGGCAGTGGTGGGACCCGGTCTCACATTCACAGGCGATGATCCTGAATGGATTCCCTGCGGGACTTAAGCCGCTGATACAGCCTATTGATACATGGTTCGAGAACAGGAGGCTTGCACTGGCATTCGAAGCAAAAACAAACGGAGGAAAGATAATGGTCTGCAGCATCGATCTTGCAGAAATTCCAGATGACAGACTTGTTTCGAAACAACTTCTGAGATCAATGCTCACTTATATGAACAGCAATAGTTTTAATCCCGATCAGGAGGTAAATACAAGTTTTATAAAACAGTTAATCCGGGATTAAAAATTATTTCTGTATATCCGATCCTGCAGAAATTAAGAAACTTCTTTTAGCTTAGCGGTAACATTAGCATCACCAAGCCTGTCCTTTATGATAAGGTGCCATATTATATTGTTGAATATCATAGTATTATTCGGTCTTACTACCAGGTCATTTTCTCAGGAAAGAATTATCATTCCGGAGATTACAGGAGAATTCAATTTCGACGGCAAAGTGGATGATCCATGCTGGAATTCCATTTCAACTTTTCCCCTTGTCATTCACACACCAGTTTTCGGAAACCAGCCGACTGAAAAGAGCGAGATTATGGTTGGATATGATAATACATACCTGTATGTGGGAGCCCGTATGTTCGATTCAAATCCGGCAGGAATGCTTATCAGTTCGAAAAGGCGTGATGAGTTTGAAGTTGCCAGCGAAGGTTTATTTTTGATTCTGGATACATTTAACGACAAGGAGAATGCACTCGGTTTTATGACCACTCCATCAGGACTCCGGACTGATTTCACGGTTTTTAAGGATGCAATGGCTTTTGATCCTCATATGGGTCCGTTTAACCTTAGCTGGAATACCTTCTGGGATGTGAAAACCACCAGAAATGATAAGGGTTGGTTTGCTGAAGTACGTATTCCTTTTTCAAGCATTCGTTTCAAGGATGATGAAGGTAAAGCAGTAATGGGTATGATCTGTATGCGGTGGATAGCATATAAGAATGAAGTGGACATATTCCCGGCAATACCGCCGGACTGGGGAGAATTCAGCCCGTTCAGACCATCGAAGGCACAGGAAGTTGTATTTGAAAACCTTAAATCAAAAAAGCCATTTTATATAGCGCCCTATACGATCGGCGGATTGCAGAAGGATTATGTATTAAACGAAACTGCAACTGAGTATGTGATGGATAAGAGTCCGAAGCTGACAGCAGGTCTTGATGTGAAGTACGGACTGACAAATAACCTGACCATGGATCTGACACTGAATACCGATTTCGCGCAGGTTGAAGCTGATGACGAGCAGATCAATCTGACCAGGTTTTCGTTGTTTTTTCCCGAAAAGCGAACATTTTTCCAGGAACGCTCCAGCGTCTTCACATTTGATTTTGAACCCAATGCCAGCCTCTTCTACAGCAGAAGGATAGGCCTTCATGAGGGGAAACAGGTGCCGATAATCGGAGGTGCACGGATCACAGGCATGGCAGGGAAATGGGATATCGGATTCCTCGACATGCAGACATCAAAGCTGCAACCGTCAGATACTTCAATCAGCCAGCTGACATCAGAAAACTTCGGAATACTGAGGCTGAGACGGCAGGTCATCAACGAAAACAGCTATGTTGGAGGGATCATAACTTCACGTGTAGGCATAGACGGTACTTATAACACAGCCTATGGCCTGGACGGAATATTTAAAGTGTTCGACAATGATTATATCAATGTGAAATGGGCACAGATATTTGATGATTCATCTCCAAACAAAGTCTTTTCTTTAGATCCGGCACGCGTTCACTTCAACTGGAACAGGTTCAACGAAAAAGGACTGAATTATGACTTTACGTTTTCGAGAAGCGGGAAATACTTCAATCCTGAAACAGGATTCCAGATGCGTTCCGATTATTCGCATTATAACGCAGGGATCGGATATGGCTGGATACCGGGTGAAGAATCGAAGCTCCAGAATTATACAATAGGTTTAAGAACATCTGCATATACAAGCAACGATAAAGGATCGGCAGAGACAATCGAAACGGAATTAGCATATGACTTCATGTTCAAACCAGGTCTGAACGGAATGCTCTCCCTGGGATATATGTATGAGAATGTGTCTGATACCTTCAGCTTCTCAAAAGAGGTCTATGTGCCGGCTGGCAAATATCAATTCTATCAGTTTGAAACTCATATAAATTCTCCACAGGTAAAACGATATATCCTGGGTGTCGATCTTTTTGCAGGAACATTTTACGACGGAACAAGGTTTTCATTCGGCCTGGAACCTTCCCTGAATATTGGTTCCACGCTGCAGCTGGCACTGACATATGATCACAACTTTTTGAAGTTCAAAAGCCGTAATCAGTCATTCTCTGAAGGTATAGCCGGTTTTAAGGCCCATATTATGTTTACAACCCGCTTGTCGATCAGTACCTTTATTCAGTATAACGGCGCGGATGACGAAATGGTCTCCAATTTCAGGTTCCGCTATAATCCCCGCGAAGGGAATGATTTCTATATAGTCTTCAATGAAGGAAGAAGCACTTACAGGGACGTTGAGAACCCAAGGCTGCCTCTGTTCAATAACCGGGCGTTATTATTGAAATATACTTATACATTTACACTATAGTTTTATAACCGTAAATAATCTTGAAGCAATCATGAAAAGGAATTACTCCCGCAGGAAATTTATCAGGCGTACATTAGGTGCCGGATTGGTCATAGCAGGTGCTGACCTTGTACTGACACAGACATCCTGTTCACGCTCAGCAAACAAATATGATCCTAAAGGATTACCGACAACAGTTCTCGGAAAGACCGGTGTGGTAATTCCCAGACTTGCTATTGGTCTTGGTTCCAGATTTCTGACAATCAAGACGCTGGACGAGGCAATCGAAATGTGCAATTATGCACTCGATAATGGATTATATTACTGGGATACAGCTCACACCTATGTCAATAATGAGACAAAAGCTATCAGTGAGGAAAGACTTGGCCACATCGTTAAGGAAAGGAGAAAAGAAATATTCCTCTCCACAAAGATCGCTGCGCGGGATACTGAAGGGGCAAAAGCCCAGATCGAGCTGAGCCTTAAAAGACTACAGACTGACCATCTGGATATGATGAAGATACATGCTGTTGAATCGCCTGAGGATGTGAAAGAAATATGCAAAACAGGAGGAGTTCTTGATCTCTTCTCAACGATGAAGGAACAGGGAGTCACCCGTTTCATCGGGTTTTCAGGCCATGGCAATGTACAGGCCCTTAAAATGATGATAGATACCGGGAGGTTTGACAGTATGCTCTTTGCAATGAATCACTGGGACGGACCCATAGATAACAGGCAGGGTATTTTAATTCCTGCTGCAAAGGAACGAGGTATGGGTGTTATGCTGATGAAGTCAGTCAGAGCCAAGGAAACCATCCCTGGTATCAATATTGCCGAATTGGTCCGGTTCGCCTTGTCTCTCGATGGTCCGGATGGTGTCGCAGTAGGAATGGACAGCAGGCGAGTAGTCGATTCCAACCTTAACATACTCAGGAATTTCAAACCGATGAATGCCGATGAAAAGTCAAATTATGCCACGCTTTTGAAACCATTTTTCCGTCATGAGAACCTGCCATGGATGCAGATGGGATATCACGACGGATACTGGAGCTGATTTCAATCTGGGTTTTATATCTTAACCTTACTGACTTTTTTTGCAATCTTTTTCCTGATCTTACCGTAAGAAATGGGAGGTCCTACAGGTATCTCCTTCCCGTCAACATAAACAGCATCAGTTATTCCCCACTCCTTAACAATTTGTCTGTCGATCGTTTCATATTCCTGCAGGTCTATCTTGCCGGAAAACTCCTGAGCTGCCCTCCTTACCCTCTCACATGTAATATTCATTGACTGGCACCACCCATTCCGGAACATGGTAATGTTTACTTTTCCATCGCCCTTTCCCGGTTTCTTCACAGGCTTGATGAATTTCGGCGGAACTGCCTTATCATTGAATGGTTTCCATAATAACCTCATCAGACTGCTCTTGTCAACGACTTTATATCCATGCTTTTTAAACCATGAGGCACGCATGAAAACAGGTATTATGAGTCCCCAGGTAACCAGACCGTTTGCACCCAGCTGTTTGACATCTTCCTCGGCGGCTTCCAGCAGCGCTGTTCCCATTCCCCTTTTCCTGTAGTCGCCCCTTCCCTGTCTGTGGCCGTGGACCCAGATACAAAGCACCACATAGAGTTTTTCACCTTCGTACATTGAATGTTCTATTGGCAGATACTGGATCATACCCCCGATCACATCATTGTTATCAAGGGCAAATTTGACCTTCAGTCCCTTCTCTTTCATGGCATCGTACCACTTCTGCTTTCCGTCTCCCGCCTCTTTCATGTCCTCCGACCAGTCCTCAAGGCAGCAGAAATAGAGGTTTTTAGTTTCGGGTGTGATGTCGGTGATTTTCATAGCAATATGAATTAAATATTGTTTTAGTAACTCAAATATAGGTTTATTTTATTAACCACGGTCCCGATAGTTCCCAAATTGCTATCGGATCGGGATCACAGAGTTTCACGGAGTTGCACTGTCATTTAAGTATTTCCTGCATGCAGGTTTATTCTGATTTCAGTCGCTCATTATATTGCTATTCTCCCGGAACAATAGATTTTGATATCGTAATTTTAAACTGAAGGATAATAGATCTTGAATCTAACCATGATGCAAAGGAATATAGGGATAAAAGGCGGTCAGTTGCCGG
>JADDYF010000453.1 GCA_015712185.1 Bacteroidales bacterium | reverse complement strand
CCGTCGGTGTTCGACTGTGCTGAGAGCAGTGTGGCCAGCCCTGTAAACAGAGTTGTGACTATAATCCGTATATAGTGATTAATTATTTTTCTTTTCATAAGCCGACTAATTTTTAGACTTCTGGTATACTCTCACATAATCGACAAAGACTGTATCGGGAAACCGGGTTGTTTCATCAGGATTTTTCGGCCAGTTCCCTCCTATTGCGAGGTTGAGAATAATGTAGAACGGCTTGTGCAATTCGGCGGTACTGTTAATTGAATCCTTGACATTTACTTCATGATACTGTACACCATCAAGGAACCACTTTACAGCTTCCTTATCCCATTCAATAGTGTAATTATGGTACTTGCTGACTTCACAATTTGTTTTCGAACCGTCTGAAACATGCTTCTGATTATGCCAGTGAAGCGTCCCGTACAGAATATCCTCATTATTAATGTGCTCCATAATATCTATTTCACCGCATGCTGGCCAGCCAACCTCGTGAATATTCTGGCCCAGCATCCAGAATGCCGGCCAGATTCCCTGTCCTTTCGGGAGCTTCATGCGCGCGTCAATTTTTCCGTAAGTCCAGCTGTGCTTTCTGTCTGTGGTAATGCTTGCCGAGGTATAGCTTGCAGATTCATATTGTTCTTCCTTTCCAATCAACAGCAGTGTTCCGTCTTTAACAACAGCGTTTTCAGGACGGGTATCAGTATAATACTGGAGCTCATTGTTCCTGATGAATCCTGCCTCATATCCCCATTTTGAGGGATCGGGCAATCCGGCATAATCAAATTCATCTGACCAGACAATCTTCCATTCCTGCTCTTTCTCCTGGTTGCAGCCAGAGAGAAGCAATGCGAGAAAACAAAAAACTCTGATTTTCATTTTTTAAAAATTTAAAAGTAATATTATTCAACATATTTATTCAGATTTTCCCACCTCACCTTCCACCGGCCATCGTGGGGAAACTGATCTGAAACGCACATTTTCGCTACAGCTGTAAGCAGTCCGCCATTCCCAGGCAGGTATATTGCAAGCCTGGAATCCTGGTAGTTATGACCATTAAGCAGATATCTGTTCTTCGGAGCATCCATCAATAAGAAATCCAATGCCTGTTCGGGTCTGCCTGTTGCTGCTGCTGCCATAGCAAGCATCGGGAAGTCCCATCCCCATGTTGACCTCCAGTTCCATTTTTTTGCAATAGTGTCAAGAGAATTGCCAAGTATCCCTTTGTCCACCAGCCTGGTTCCGGGCAACACACCAAATATACCCGAGACAATCGGATGATCACTCATGTAACGCGGATTAATATAAGAGTCCTTAGTGTCCTCCGAACATAGATATAGACCATCCTGAACAGGCAATCCGGAGATCTTATCAGTTATATCCTTCCATTCTTGCACCGGGTCAAGGTTTAAACGTCTTCTCCATTCCTGAGCCGTTTTCAGACCCCAGTACCAGTAAACAAGCTCAAAAACCGGATTAATTGTTGTCTCCAGCCTGAGGCTCTCCTGTGCAGGAATAAGCACCGGGCCAAGGATATAGCGGTTCTCCGTACTGTCGAACCAGGCATAGGACGACATAAATTCTGCAGTTGCAAACACAAGTTTTTCATACTTCTTCAGGATCTCTTCCTTGTTTGCCGCATTTTTATACAGCAGCTCTGCAAAGAATATTATATGAGGCTGCTGCCATATCAGGTAGGTTCCCACACCACTCGGGCTCTCCCTGCCGTCGGGCCCAACCATCTTTGGCCACCTGACTCCCTGATAACCCTGGATCTGGGCAGTCTGGCGTGCCCTGTCATAAATATCAAAGTAATATTCCAGTTGCCTCTCAAGTATATTTTCGCGCTGCCACAATGCAAAATGGGTGGCATGCCACCAGTGCATTTCGAGGTGGAACTTACCAAACCAGCTGTTATATGTAAGTCCTGTTTCCGCAGGCGGCAGCGATCCGCTGCATTGCACTTTTGTGAGGTATTGTGACAGAATAACGCGCCTTTCAAGCTCAGCAGCTCTGGGATCTGTACAACCTGAAAAATCGACGACACCTCCCTTTGTCCAGAATGCTTCCCAGCTCTCCCTGTTAGCTTCCTCAACTACATTGAAGCTATCCAGCTTCCTGTCGATCAGTGTCTTGCTGAAACAAACTGAAAATTCGAAAACCGTGTCAGCCGGTTCAGGTTCAATCAGGTAAAGGTGATCGGACGCTTTCCTGAGATCAGCGTTCTTGTATCCGGCCTTTACATAATACCTGTCACTGTCCTGTGTCCTCTCAAACAAGGTCTCAATATTATTCCCCGACAGTATAACAGTAGAGTGTTTTCCGGGTTCACTGAAGTCATAACCATTTGGTGAAGAAACTCCTAAAGGAAAATGTATTTTTATTTTAAGCCTCTTCGCGCTTATAAGCCGTGTGGAAATCCTGGCTGAGATCATGTCAATATCGGGATGGCAGATGGTTTTAACATTAACAGGGATATCATCAACTGAAAATGTGCTTTCAATTTCCCCGGTCCAGAGATTCAGTTTCTGAACAGGATTCTCCAGATCCTCAATCCTGATTTCAATTCCATCATTTCCTGTAATATGCATTCCAATCATTCCCAGGTGAACGCGATGGGGATTTGACCTGAGCCATGTCGAGGCTTCTGCTTTTGCCGTATCCTCGCGGGGGCTGAACTGTCTGACATAAATGACCGGCCTTCCGTGAACATTAAAAGTCCTGTAATTATCCGACAGCTGGTAATTTTCAGGATTGGGGTTCGTATGCCATCCCCAGTTTGACATCGTTCCGAGAGAAATGCCTCCGGAATAAAACTCAGGGAATGTCTGTAATCCTGTGATATCTGCAGTAAATGCGAACTCGCCGTTTCCAACGGTAAGCGAATTCAGGCTGTCGACCACCGGGTTCTCGATATTATGCCGGGTCACAAGCGAAAATCTGTCAATAACCTCATTTCCACTGCAACTGATTAATATTATGATTGTTGCTGAAATAAATAACCACAGGAGAGCTTTCTTCATCTCGATAAGGTTGAAAAGTTAAAGTTATAAGTTTTAGTCTTTTATTTTCATTTATTTTTGAGCTGCAGTTTGTATGACCACGAAGAGCACAAAGTGCATTACGAAGTAACACAAAGGACTTTTAAAACAGCCTCATATTCTTCAAGATGAAAATTAAACACCAGAGTGAACTGTGGATTCAGAAATAACCATTATCGGAGCAGGTGTGATAGGTCTGGCTATTGCAGAACGAGTTACCGAGGAGTACAAAAACGTCTATATGGTTGAAAAGCATCCTGTATTCGGACAGGAGACAAGCAGCCGTAACAGCGAGGTGATTCATGCCGGCATCTATTATCCGCAAGGCAGCCTGAAATCGAAATTATGTATTGAAGGTAAATGGCTGCTTTATGAATATTGCAGAAAATACGACATACCTTTCAATAACTGCGGTAAGCTGATAGTAGCCACATCTGACCAGGAAATAAATGTAATAGAAGGTATACGGGACAATGCAATAAGGAACGGTGTGGACGATCTGGAAATACTGAACCGGGAACAGATCGCCCGGCTGGAGCCAAATATTTTCGCATTGAAAGCACTGTTTTCTCCTTCAACAGGAGTTCTTGATACACACTCCCTGATGAAACGGTTCGAAACCAATATCCTGAATAATGGCGGAAGTATCGCATACGGAAGCGAAGTAACAGGTGTCAGAGCCTTCGATGGAGGCTATGAAATAACATTGCAGGATGCAGACAGACAATCTTTCTGTTTCACCAGCAGAATTGTCATCAACTCGGCCGGGCTAACCTCTGACAAAATATCGGCCATGGCCGGTATTGCAGATGAGAACCTGAGAATTTACTTCTGCAAGGGGGAATATTTCAGAATAAATCCGCCGAAGAACAAACTTATCAGCAGGCTTGTTTACCCTGTACCACATCACAATATGGAAGGTATAGGTATTCATGTGACAATTGATATGGGTGGAGGTGTCAAGCTGGGGCCCGATGTAACTTATCTTGATGGTAATATCTGCGATTATTCGGTTACGCCTTCAAAAAAAGAGGCATTCTGGAAATCTGCGAGCAGGTTTCTCCCTTTTCTGTCGCCAGAGGATATTTCCCCGGAGATGGCAGGCATTCGTCCGAAAATTCAGAAACCCGGAGATCCGATAAGGGATTTTTATATTATGGAAGAGAACGGACGCGGATTACCCGGATTTATTAATCTTATTGGGATGGAGTCTCCAGGCCTTACTTCATCAATAGCAATTGCAAATTATGTTATGAGGCTTATCAGGAATTCAAAAATTATTGGTTAATTTGGTATGTTTATTCAATAAAATTAAATCAGAATGATTATGAAATCACAGAATTCTTCCTACAAATTATTTCCGGCAATAATATTATTTCTTTTATCAGCAGGTTTGCTGGCGCAGCAGAACCAGGGCAATAAAGGTTTTGTCCCTGAGGTTGGCCAGCAAGGCAAAGACGTAGTATGGGTACCAACGCCTCAGGAACTTGTCGATACTATGCTCTCAATCGCGCATGTAACACCAGAAGATTTTGTTATCGACCTTGGATCGGGCGACGGCAGGACTGTCATAACAGCGGCAAAGCGCGGTGCACGTGCTGTTGGTGTAGAGTTTAATCCCAATATGGTAGCGCTGTCGCGCAAAAATGCCGAGCTTGCCGGTGTATCGGCGAGAGCCCAGTTTATTGAAGGAGATCTTTATGAGCAGGATCTTTCAAAAGCAACAGTAATCACGATGTTCCTTCTTCCCGAAATTAACCTCAAACTCCGGCCAAGACTGCTCAATCTTAAGCCTGGAACCCGCATCGTCTCAAATACTTTCACAATGGGAGAATGGGAAGCCGATTACGAAGTAAATACAGATGAGAACTGGAGCAGCTGGAACACAGCCCTTCTATGGTATGTCCCTGCAAAAGTTGAAGGAACCTGGAAGATCGGGAAAGGAGAACTGGACTTAACACAGGAATTCCAGTTTATTCACGGAACACTCAAAATGAACGGGAAAGAATCATCTATCTCTGACGGCAGGCTGCGTGGCGATGAAATAACATTCAGGGTTGGCGGCGATCTGTATGTAGGACGTGTGGACGGGACAAAGATGCTGGGCACTGTGACTAACGAATCGAGAAAGAGCGACTGGTCTGCGACCCTGTCCGGTTCCTGATATAACAAAATACATCCAAATAAATTTCCCCTGAGAAAGTTATAGGGATTTGCTTTTAAGAAGTTTCTGAAGTTCAGCTATTTCATCCCTGAACCTTGCTGCCTCAACAAAATCAAGTTCTGAAGCTGCTTTTTCCATACTCTTCCGGGCTTTATCTATTGCTTTCCCGAGAGCCTCGAGGTTCATATATTTCACCACCGGATCAGCTGCTATATCTGGCTTTTCGGGTTCAAGATATGCCTTAACTGCAATCCCTTTCTTTCTCAATCCGGTAATGACTGATCCTGTTTTTCTCACAACCTGTGTAGGGGTTATTCCCATCTCCTCGTTGTATTTCAGCTGTTTTTTCCTGCGCCTGTTCGTTTCATTTATGGTCATCTGCATACTGCCGGTAATGGTATCCGCATACATAATTACCTTTCCGTTCAGGTTTCGTGCAGCTCTCCCGGCTGTCTGGGTTAGCGACCTTGAGGATCTCAGGAATCCCTCCTTATCGGCATCAAGCACTGCAACCAGCGAGACTTCAGGAAGATCCAGCCCTTCCCTCAGAAGATTGACCCCAACAAGGACATCGAAGGCTCCTGTTCTTAAACCTTCCATTATTTCAATACGTTCGATCGTATCAATATCAGAATGGATATAACGGCACCTGATATCATGCCTTAAAAGATATGCAACCAACTCTTCGGCCATCCTCTTGGTTATTGTTGTGACAAGGGTTCTTTCACCCGATACGGTTCTGGTGCGGATCTCATCCATCAGGTTATCAATCTGGCTAAAGGATGGTCTTACCTCGACCGGGGGATCGAGAAGACCTGTTGGTCTTATCACCTGATCAACGAATACACCTTCACTTTTTTCCAGCTCGTAGTCGGCCGGAGTTGCACTGACATAAATAGTCTGACCTGTCAGTGCCTCAAATTCTTCCAGCCTCATCGGCCGGTTATCGAGCGCTGCGGGAAGCCTGAATCCGTATTCCACAAGTGTCTGTTTACGGGAATGATCTCCACCATACATACCCCGGATCTGGGGAATGCTTACATGGCTTTCATCAATTATAGTAATAAAATCCTCAGGGAAGTAGTCGAGCAGGCAGAACGGTCTGGTACCCGGGCTCCTGCCGTCAAAGTAACGTGAGTAGTTTTCAATCCCGCTGCAATAACCCAGCTCTTTTATCATTTCAAGATCATACATCACTCTTTGTTCAAGTCTCCTTGCTTCCTCTTTCCTGCCAATATCATTGAAATGGGTAACCTGACGTACGAGGTCATCCTGTATCCGGCCTATTGCCTGGTTTATCCTGTCCCGTGTAGTCACAAAAATATTTGCAGGATAAATAATATACTCCCCAAGTTCCTCAAGCCGGCTGCCTTCAACAGGATTGAAAGTATATATTTCCTCAATCTGGTCACCAAAAAATATTACCCTTACCGCAATATCCGCATAAGCAGGGAAAACATCGACAGTATCCCCTCTCACCCTGAACGTACCGTGCCTGAATTCGAGCTCATTACGCGAGTAGAGACTGTCTACAAGCTTGCGCAGAAATTGATTCCTTGCTATTTTCTGTCCTTTTGTGATCTGAACCGTATTTGAGTGATAATCATCAGGATTCCCTATCCCATATATACAGGAAACCGAAGAAACCACTATGACATCACGTCTGCCTGACAGCAGTGATGAAGTGGCGCTCAGACGAAGTTTCTCTATATCCTCATTTATTGAAAGATCTTTTTCGATATAAGTATCCGAAACCGGAAGATATGCTTCGGGCTGGTAATAATCATAATAAGAAACAAAGTATTCAACCCTGTTTTCCGGAAAAAACTGACGGAACTCCCCGTAAAGCTGTGCTGCCAGGGTTTTGTTATGACTCAGTACGAGAACCGGCCTCTGGACCTTTTCAATAACATTGGCAATTGTAAATGTCTTGCCTGAGCCTGTCACTCCGAGCAGGGTCTGGTATGGCACACCTTTTCCCAGTCCTTCGACAAGCTGTTGTATGGCTTCCGGCTGATCACCTGTGGGTACGAAATCCGAAACGAGCTTAAAGTCCATTATTCCTTAAATTTTAAAATCTGACAAAGTTACAAACTTCGAACTGCAGTTTGAAAAAATAGTTACCAGGGTATCGCAGAAATGATATTTTTTTCATTTCTTTAATTCGAACTATGTCAGGAAAAGATTTTCTGGCAAATTACTCGACAATACCAGATGTTCATTTGTTCCGTCAAAATCTTCAGAACTGTCTTTTCAGCACTGATAATTCTGGCATTATCGGCCGGCAAAGTACCCGGACAGAATTATTCAATCAGGTCATTCACAACAAAAGACGGCCTTTCTCATAATAATATAAGGTCTATAGTACGGGACAGTACCGGATTTCTATGGATCGGCACATGGGATGGAATTAGCAGATATGATGGTTACGGATTTAAAAACTATTATCATATACCCGGCGATACCGCTTCAATCCCATATTTCTCAGTATTAACTTTATGTATTGATGGAAAGGACAATCTCTGGGTCATGACCGATTCAAGAGAATTGGCACTTTACAACAGGACGGATGATAATTTCATTACTTTCAGGAAACCCGGAGGTTTTTCTCCTGAAGATGTTAACAATATATCCACTGACCGCGATGGAGACCTGTGGATCATAAGCTCCGGCGCCCTTTACAGAAGAGACTGGCAGGATGGAGAATGGACCCGGCTGAGAATAACTTCTGCCGGGAATCACGTTCCTTCATCATTAAAAGGTCACAGTTACGGTTTGACTAAAACAGGAGTAAACAAGATCTGGGTATGCGGATCTGATATTAACGAGATTGAAATTACCGGCGATCAGGCAAGGATTCTTAACAGCTATCCTGTTAAGAATTCAATATTTGATAAAAATCCCGATTTCGAATTTACCAAATGGTTTGATTTTTATGAATCATCGCAAGGAGAACGATGGCTATTCTCAAACACCGGATTGCATAAATTCAACTACAGGAGGTCGCAATTTGAAGAGTATAGACAACCGGTAGAAATAAATGATTTTGAAGGAAATAGAACTTACGTGTGGAGCTGGTGGGAGAACGGAAAGACTTTTTTCCTGAATCCTGGGAAACAGTTACTGAGGCGTCTGGAACCGGAAGGTCCTGAAATGAAAGAGGCGATTTATTGCCATAATGAAAATCAGGCGTGGTTGTCAGCCATATCATCAAAAGGACAGTCTCTTGGCATGAAACAGGTTATATGTACCCCTGATTACTTCCATAATTATCTTTCAGCATACGAACAGGGAAAGATCCCTGCCATATTTTCCATTCTGAAAGACGGAGACGGAAATATTTATGCAGGTACTATGGGGAACAATTACATCTTAAAGTACACTACGGGAGATGAGGTAACCAGTACCGGACATATTACACCGGAATTGTTTGAATCAGCCGGGCATGTCAGGCAGATGGTTGGAGTTCCCGGGGGGATCTGGCTGGGATACCTGGGCAATCTGCTCAATTTTTACGATTATAAAACCGGCACTCTTCAGCAGCATACTCCGGACGATTTTTCATGCAGGACATTAGCCCTGAATGACGACGGGAACCTGTTTATCGGAACTAACAAACTTAGCCTTTATCATCCCATAAGCGGTAAAACCGACCTGCTGTGGAAAGTTCCCGAAAATGCACTGATTTACGATTTACTTGTTGAAAAAAACGGTATAGTGTGGGCAGCTATG
>JADDYF010000449.1 GCA_015712185.1 Bacteroidales bacterium | reverse complement strand
GAGCCCACCAGTTATAGCCTTCTGAAGCTGCGGCGAAACCGGGCCGGTCGACCACCTAGGAGGTGTATTTTCGATTTCACGCACCCTGCCGGACGGCTCTTTTGTCCCACCCTGTAGAAGTGTCCTTATGTATCCCGGAATTCCCCTGCTCTTGTGGTAAAACATCTCGTCCGTCAATCCAAAGTCATTATAAATCTTTTCACAGGCTTTACCAAATTCAGTCATCTCAGCCTCAAAGGAGGCTAAGACTGTATGCATCTTCTTTATATAGGAAAGGAGGAACTCCTTATCTTCAAGCTTAGCCCGTTCTTCTTCCGACAGAATCTTGAATTTCTCCCTGAACAGCTCCTCTGCAAGCGTTATGATCTCTTCCTTCAGGTTCCAGCTCTTTTCTTCATCAAGGTTTGAGATTACATATTTTGAGAGCCACTCTTTCAATTCCTTGTTCTCAGCTGAGGATGCAATCATTTCATCAACAGCCACAGAGAGAATGTTGCTGTAATCGAGTTCGATGCTGAATCCTGTACTAAGCCCGGCTTCACGTGTAAAAGCCCGGAGTATCTTTTGAAAAAAAGCGTCTATCGTACAAACCGAGAACCGCGAAAAATCGTGCAGGATGGTAAAGAGTATTTCTCTGGCTTCCTTCCTGATCGTCTCCTCGTCTTTGCCAGTATCTTTCATCAGATCAACAAGATATTCTGATCTTTCACCTGTTGCCAGTTTGTAAAGCTGATCTAGTATCCTGTTTTTCATTTCCGCAGTTGCTTTATTGGTGAAAGTAACTGCCAGTATCTTCCTGTAGTTGTATATCGACATGAACAGGTAAGAAAGATATTTACCGGCCAGCCTGTATGTTTTACCCGATCCGGCTGATGCGCTGTATATGGTCAGAGTACCCTTTCCCATTACGGACTAAAGTTAGCATTTTTGCCTATCTTTGCACCGTGAAAAAAAAGGTTGTCATAGGATTATCTGGAGGTGTCGACTCAAGTGTTGCAGCATGGCTTCTCAGGGAACAGGGTTATGATGTAAAAGGTCTGTACATGAGGAACTGGAATGATACAACAGGCCTGCTTCAGAGCGATTGTCACTGGGAAGATGACCTGATGTTTGCCAGGATGGTGGCTGAAAAGCTGGAGATACCTTTTTACCAGGTTGACCTTAGCGAACCATACAGGAAAAGAGTATTCGGGTATATGCTCAGGGAATACAAAAAAGGGCGCACTCCAAATCCTGATGTACTTTGCAACAGGGAGATAAAATTTGATTCGTTTGCCGATGAAGCAAGAAAGCTCGGAGGGGATTTTGTAGCCACCGGACACTACTGCAGGAAGGATAAAATAAGATCGGGGAATAAAACTATATACAGACTCCTGTCCGGAAAGGATGAAAACAAAGACCAGAGCTATTTTCTTTGCCAGCTGAATCAGGAACAGCTAGCCATGTCGCTCTTCCCACTTGGAGAGCTGACAAAGCCCGGGGTCAGGCAGATTGCCGATAAACTTAAACTTCCAACTGCAAACAGGAAGGATTCGCAGGGTATATGCTTTATAGGGAAAGTCCATCTCCCGACATTTCTCCAGCAGAAGCTCAGGACAAAAGAAGGTGATATTATTGAAATACCTGCAGCTGACGGTTACAGGGTATGGCATGCAGGATTTCGTGACGAATATATCACTGACTCCGGGCTTAGGGATTCCGCGGAACCTCATTTTTACCAGCCGGCCTCAGGTAAGGTTATCGGAACGCATAATGGTGCTCACTATTTCACCATCGGACAGAGAAAAGGACTGAATATTGGAGGATATAAAGAGCCCCTCTTTGTGATTGGTACTGATACGGAAAAGAACATACTTTATGTTGGTGAAGGTCAGTCTCATCCCGGTCTCTACCGGAAAGGATTATTCATTAAGGCTGAAGAAATACACTGGATAAGACCTGACCTGGTAATGGATGAAGGTGACTCCCGTGAATATATGGTAAGGATAAGGTACAGACAACCCCTGCAGAAAGCCAGACTTTTCAGAAAGGAGGATGGAATGTATATCGTTTTCAACAAACTGCAGCGAGGCATCGCACCCGGTCAGTTTGCAGCCTGGTATGAGGGTGATGAAGTCATCGGGTCAGGTGTAATAGAAAAGTAGGTTTCAGGTTACAAGCAGCCGTAAGCCTGATGCCTGAAAACGGTCGCCGGTCGCCGGACACCGCCTTCCTGTCTCCTCCCATTCATTTCCTTAAAACCGGTTATCATCATATCTATTCCTGTGACTGTCAAAAACATCATTATTTTTTTGCTTTTCAGGATAATCTGCTCTAAATTAGCATGTTTGCATGCCCGAGGGGAACCTGCCAGTATTTACTGCAAGAACCGGAGAACACCAAGGAGAAATGATCAACCCCGGAATCATAATTCATTGATGAATATATAATTGGAACAAAACAAGAATAAAAACCAGGTAATGACAGATTCTGAATTCTCATTCTCCGATGAACTTAAACTGGCTATAAGCATTGCACAATCCATTGCCAAAGAATACACCAACAAGAATATTTCACCAGCTCATTTGTTAAAAGCGCTCCTTCACAAGGATATTGGACTTATACCGTACCTCAGAAATATGGATAAGGATGTGTACTATCTTGAAGAATGGGCAGAAGTAAGGATTGAATCGTATCCGAAGAATCCGAAAGTTGAAGAGAATCCGCAGGCCGATGATGCCCTGCTTACTGTTTTGCGTGAAGCCGATAACATACGGCTTAAGCTGTCCTCCGCTAACATTGATGCGTATTGCGCACTGGCATCATTAAGCACTCCGGGTGTCGGATTTACATATGAGCAGTTAAAAACTTTTCCGCTGCGGGGTGATGAGATCATCAGCTCGCTGGTAAAAGAATCCGACCTGAAACAGGCAGTAGGACAAAGCGTTATCGAGGAGAAGGCTGTAACAGGAGGCAGGAAGCAGAATGCTCTGCTGAAATTCTGCATCGATAAATCCGCGCTGGCAAGGCAGGGAAAGCTTGAACCGGTAGTTGCCCGCGAAAAGGAGATCAGGATGATAGCCGAAGTACTGGGAAGGCGTTCAAAACCCAATGTAATTCTTATTGGAGATGCTGGTGTCGGAAAAACAGCGGTCGTTAACGGACTGGTACAAAAGCTTGCCGACCAAAAGATCGGGGGCACGCTTGCCGGAACACTGGTTTTCGAGCTGGACTATGGCTCACTTGTAGCCGGTGCCTCATATAAAGGGGAAGTGGAAGACAGACTGAAGAATATCATAACAGAAATAAAACAATTTGAAAAAGCTATTCTGTTTATTGACGAGATACATGTCATACTCGATAAGCAGGGTGGCGCCTCTGGTGCTGCCAGCCTTCTAAAACCCGAACTGGCAAGAGGTGAAATTACAGTGATCGGCACTACCTCGGTGGACAATTACACTAAATTCATTGAGTCAGATGAGGCATTCAGCAGGAGTTTTGAGATAATCAGGATTGAGGAACCAAACGAGGTTGCTGCGCTCAGGATGCTGAAAGAGATCATCCCGGGTTTTGAGTCGCATCATGGATTAAAGGTCGCACCGGATGTAATTGAGGAAACAATACGGCTGTCGAAAAGATATCTTAAAGAAAGATCGCTGCCGGATGCAGCCGTTGATCTCCTCGACCGGACTATGGCAGCCGTGAAGATGGTATCAGTAAGCTCTGCCGGCGATCTCAAGGTATTGAAGGAGCAGCTTGAAGACCTGGCCAAGAATGAAAAGAAACTCACCGAAGATGAACTTATAACCGAACTCCGGTGGTTTGACGTTCATCTCAGGAACAAGATCAGTGAGATACTATTCACAGTTATTGAAAACGATAAGGAAGTTGCCGGGATGGAAGCCTCAGAAGAGATTATTTCCTGGCTCAGAGAGGTGATAGGCAAGCTGATTGATTTTGCAGACAGGTCACGTGAATCGATTGAAAAGGCTGATGTAGCAGCTGTTGTATCACATAAAACAGGGATTCCGATCGGAAAACTACAGTCTCAGGAACGCGAGAGACTGCTTAATACGGAGCAGTATCTTAAACAAAGAGTTGTCGGGCAGGATCATGCAATTAAAATAATCACCGAGGCAATCCTTGAGTCCCGCTCGGGATTAAGCAAACCAGGTCAGCCAATAGGATCTTTCTTCTTCCTTGGTCCTACAGGAACCGGAAAGACTGAACTGGCAAAAACCCTGGCTGAATTTTTATTTCAGGACGAATCCGCTTTGATCCGTTTTGATATGTCGGAATTCAAGGAAGAACACTCCGCCGCCCTTCTGTACGGTGCTCCTCCGGGATATGTAGGCTATGAAGAGGGAGGACTGCTCGTTAACAAAATAAGGCAGCAGCCATACGCTGTGGTCCTCTTCGACGAGATTGAGAAAGCCCATTCATCGGTGTTCGACATCTTCCTCCAGATCCTCGATGAGGGGAAGCTCCATGACCGTCTGGGCAAGGAGGGAGATTTTTCCAATG
>JADDYF010000440.1 GCA_015712185.1 Bacteroidales bacterium | reverse complement strand
CTGAACAACCTGGCTCCTGTTGCATCATGAATTGCATTTGCGACAACGGCCCCGACAGCAATGATTGCCGGTTCACCGCCGCCTCTGGGAGGCTTGTCCTTTCTGTCGAGAATCACACAATCAATTTTTGGCAGCCATGAGAAGCGTGGTATTTCGTAGGTATCTAAGCCTCTTGTGAGGATATTACCTCCTTCAAAAAATATCTCTTCTGTAAATGTATATCCAAGCCCCATTGTTATACAACCCTCCATCTGTATCAGCGAACCTTCAGGATTCACACATAATCCCATATCCTGGGCACAGGCAATTCTGACAACCTTTACCTTGCCTGTTTCTTTATCTACTTTTACTTCAGCTATCTCTGCCACCCATGTGCCCGCATCATGCCCGCAGGCTATCCCGATACCTCTGCCGCCCGGAGTTTTCGCTGGTACATATCCGAATTTGTCAGCAACCGCTTTCAGGCAGTCGATCATCTTCTCATCCTTCAGGTTTTTAAGTCTGAACTCAAGCGGATCGATGCCAGCTTTTGACGCCATAATATCGATCTGTGATTCACGTGCAAAGGTATTGGTATTATTATTGGGGGCCCGCCATGGTCCGGTATTGAAGGGATGAACAGGCGGCGCATTTTTACCACGGCTGTAACTGGTCGTCTTTGCATTCGGAACATCATAAATAGTATCGGCACCTCGTGTACCGGCATACCATACATGGTAATCCCAGAAGGTTATCCTGCCTGATTTATCGATACCTGAGTTAATTTTTACAACGCCGGCTGAATGGAAGGTATCGTAAAAGAACTCTTCATCGCGTGTCCATATCAGCATTACCGGCTTGCCTGTCAGTTTCGCAAGTCTTGCAGCTTCGACACCCTGCTGATATGCAGCTTTCCCGCCAAATCCTCCTCCGACGAATGGAGTAATGACCCTCACTTTTTCCCTCGGATATCCAAGTTCGCGTATTATGTTGTCCTGAAGACCAAACGGAGATTGGGTTGAAGCCCATACTGTCATCTTATCGCCTACAAGCTGGGCGAGGGCTGTATGAGTTTCGATTGGAGCATGTGCAAGATAAACATCATTAAATTCCGTTTCAAAGATCTTATCCGAAGATTTATAACCCGCCTCAATATCTCCTGCGGTTCTGACAACATTGACTGCAGAATCAGCGCTCAGCATCCAGTCAAAGATAGTTTTGTCGTTCACCTTCAATTCGTTAAAGGTGTATTCAGCCTTTATCTTTACTATTGCTTCATCAACCTTATCGCGGTTCTCACTGATCACTGCGATGAAATCACCATCACGCACAACCTTTACTCCCTCTATCTTTTCTGCAGGTGAAACATCAACCGAACTTAGTTTGGCGCCATGTGAAGGAGGCCGGAGTATTCTTGCGAAAACCATACCGGGTAATTTAAGATCGCCGGTATATTTAGCTTTTCCTGTAACCTTCTCATAAGAATCAACACGATTATAGGATTTTCCTACATAAGTGAATTTTGTATATTCCTCGGCAGGGGGTTTTACATCAAGATATTTCTCGAGTTTCTGACCTTTCGCCAGCTGACCATATGTTACTCTGTTCCTTGGATTCTTTGTATCAACAACAACACCATCCCTGACTTCAAGCTGTGAGGCCGGCACGCCAAGCCTGGCTGATCCGAGGTCAACCAGTACTGCTCTGGCTTCAGCAGCGGCTGCTCTCATGGCGGGACCAAAAGTCTGGGTGGTTTGTGATCCCCAGGTACCCGCATCATAAGGACATAGATCGGTGTCGCCCATTACCATTTTAACTTTTTCGAACGGGACATTAAGTTCGTCTGCCATCATCTGTGCAAGAGAGGTTATTACGCCCTGTCCCATTTCAATCTTTCCTGTGAAACATTTCACAGTACCATCAGCGGCAATCTGTAGAAAAGCATTATAGTCTTTGGTCAGGCTTCGTCTTTCCTGAAGCGGGACTGCCATCAGATCGATTGCACTCAAGGGCTGGAAAAATATGAATATCCCGCCGCCGAGAAGTTTAACAAAGTTCCTCCTTTTCATGCCCGTACCAGTTTCTGATACCTGTATTTCTTTCGGTTTCAATTCAGTCTTTTTCATGATCACTTCCCTCCTTTCATTGTTTTGGCTGCTGTTTCAACTGCATCAAGAATCCTGACGTGAGCCCCGCAACGGCAAAGATTATCTTCGAGACCGTCAATTATTTCCTGCCGTGTCGGCGAAGGATTTTTTAAAAGCAGGCCTGTGGCAGTCATTATCATCCCGGGTGTACAGAAACCGCATTGAAGTGCATCGTGGTCGATAAAAGCTTTCTGTAGCGGATGAAGTTTGCCGTTCTTTTCCAGACCTTCTATAGTCACCACCTTTTTCCCTGCAATATCACCTGCAGGAAGCATGCACGACCTTACCGGTTCATCGTCGATGAGTATGGTACAGGCACCGCAGAAACCCATCCCGCATCCGAATTTTGTACCGGTGAGTCCGAAATGATTCCTCAGAACCCATAAAAGATTCTGAGTGGGATCAATCATTACTTCTGTCTTTTTCCCATTCAAAGTAAAACGTAATGTCTCTTCCATATTCAATTGATTGGTTTTATACTATTTATGTAGTCTTCTTCAGTATCAATATCTTTTAAGATCAGCTGGTTTTCAGTCTTCACTTCGAATACGTCATCTGTAAATTTACGATAAAGTGATCGCAATCCCTCGCCGGGATCAAGTTTTTCTATTTCATTCCTGTATTTTCTGTCAATCAGCAGCGGGTGTCCGCGTTTACTGCCAAACACAGGCATCAGAATACCTTTACCGGATCTGTTGTATGCATCTATCACGCTGTTTATTATTTCTGCTCCGATGAATGGCTGATCACCCAGTATTACGAGCACAGCCCTGTAATCATCAGGTAAAGCTCTGAAGCCGCAAATTACCGAAGAAAGCATTCCCTGTTTATAGTTCTCATTATAACAATGCTTTACCTGTAAATGCCCCGTTACCTTCAGTATCTTTTCTCTGTTCGCACCAAGAACCAGAATTGTTTTATCAACGACAGATTTACCGACATTTTCTATGACCTTTTCGATAATTGTAAGTCCGTTAAACGGGAGCAGCATCTTGGGTGTTTTCATCCTTGTTGATTCACCTGCTGCCAGTATTATAGACCAGATTTCTGACATTAAATTTAGTGTTTACTTCGTCCGCCGAAGCCTTAGCGAAGGCGGAGTGTTTGGCGTTCCGGGTGCCGGGTTTCACATTTAAGGTTTAAGGTTATGTTCGGGATTTATTCCTGACAAGCACCAGCTGTGCTGCAATGCTTACAGCTATTTCTTCGACGGTCCTGGAATTGATGTCCAGTCCGATCGGGGTGCAGATCCTGCTCCATTGTTCCGGTGTTGCCCAGCCCTGCCTGATAAATTCTGCCTGCATCTTTGCTACCTTCGTTTTACTGCCGATCATTCCAACATATGAAGCATCTGAGCCAATACACGGTTTTAGAGCATTGGCATCATCTTTATGTCCGCGTGTTACAATCACAATATAAGTACCGGATGTTTTTTCCTGATTTTCCATTGCCTCACCAATATCACCTGCAATTATATGATCTGCATCGGGCAGATTTACTGCATTGGCGTATTCGCTGCGGTCGTCTATCACAGTCACCTCAAAATCAAGCAGACTTCCAAGATGAGATAATGCTTTTCCAATGTGACCGGCACCTGCGATAACGAGATGCGGCAGCGGGAATACAGGTTCTAAAAAACCAATTGCTGATGGACTCTCCCCGGGTTTCGATATTTCTACCTGGATGAAATCACCGGGCTTTGCTGTTCCAATACGATCGAGTGCCTCATGTGCGATCCTGTCCGCCAGAAGGTCCGACATACCGGGCTTAAAAGTCTCTGTAATCCAGATACGTGCAATATTCAATCTATTCATCCTGTCGGTTGTCACAACTGTTGCCAGCATACCCGGATGCCTGTTCTGCAGAGAGATCTCCATCTCCCTGAATACAGGCAGATGGATGAAAGGATCAGCGTCCGCCAGCACAGAGATCTCACCCCCGCAAATTGCTTCTTCTTTCTGCGATATATCCTTGTCGAGCATAAAATGCAGATGACCCGATTCCTTTGAAAGGCAGCTTCTCACGGCAAATTCACTGACCTTTCCTTCAAGCATGCCTCCGCCTACCGTACCGGCAAGCAGACCACTCATACCAAAAAGGGCTGAACTTCCCGGTTTTTGCGGTGCCGATCCAATGGTGCCAGTAACAGTGGCCAGAACAAGGTTGGAATTCTCCGGCTGCTTTTCGAGGACCTGCAGGTAGATATTCTTCATTATTAAGCTAATACAATTTTTTCAACTGGAATTTTCCCGGGTTCGGGGAAAATAATTCACCACTAACCGCCAATATAACAAATTTATAATAATTGACAGATAAATCATATTTTTACACTTGCAGCAATAAAACTCCTTATAAAAACTACCCGGTATGAAAAAACTCCATTACGTTCCAGCCTCTTTATTGGTTATGTTCAGCTTTATTCCCGGATGTCAGACATTGGGAGAAAACAAACAAAATGACAAGGAAGACACAAGCTGGCTTGTTGAAATTACCATTCCCCAGTTACAGCACGGTTATCAGGAGGGGAAATTCACGATAACTGATGTTGTTTCAGCTTACCTCGACCGTATTAATGAGATTGACAGAAATGGTCCCGGTTTGAATTCCATAATAATAGTAAATCCGGATGCCCTACGGATTGCAGAAGAGCTTGACAGGGAAATTAAAGCCGGGAAGCCCAGAAGTCCGATGCACGGAATACCGGTTGTACTGAAAGACAATATCGACACCCACGACAAGATGCCAAATACGGCAGGATCTGTTGCATTACGCAGCTCCTTTCCCGGTGCTGACAGTTGGGTCGCCAGAAAGCTCAGAGAGGCAGGTGCTGTAATTATTGCCAAGGCAAACCTTAGCGAGTGGGCCAATTTTCGGGCTGATGTATCATCAAGCGGATGGAGTGGCATCGGAGGTCAGACAAAGAACCCTTATGTCCTCGACCGGAATCCATGTGGTTCAAGTTCGGGATCGGGAGTGGCAGTGTCAGCTAATTTGTGCGCGGTTGCAATAGGTACCGAAACTGACGGGTCAATTGTTTGTCCGTCAAACAATAATGGCATTGTTGGAATTAAACCTACAGTGGGATTAATCAGTCGCTCAGGTATCATTCCAATCTCTTTCACACAGGATACACCAGGACCAATGGCCAGGACTGTTGAGGACGCTGCCATCTGTCTTGGTGTACTGACAGGTATCGATCCGGAGGATTCGAAAACTGATGGCTCTGCTGGGAGATACCTGACCGATTATACAAAATATCTGAAGAAGGACGGGTTGAAGGGAAAGCGTATCGGAATAATAAAAAACTCCGGTGGATTTTCCGGACGAGTCGACAATCTCATGAAAGAGGTTGTTAAAGAATTAACAGCACAGGGAGCAGAAGTCGTTGAAGTGGAAGCGCCCCCCAGGAGAAATTATGGCGATGCATCCTACCAGGTTTTGCTGTTCGAATTTAAGGACGGACTCAATAAGTACCTTGCCGGTCTCGGGGACAAAGCACCTGTTAAGAGCCTGAAGGAGTTAATAGAATTCAATAAAAATGACTCTGTCGAACTCAGATATTTTGATCAGAAAATATTTGAACAGGCTGAAGCAAAGGCTGACCTTAATTCAAAGGAATACAAGGATGCCCTTGAAAAGATGCACAAAGCAACCAGGGATGAAGGAATTGACAGGCTGATGAACACAGGTAAACTTGATGCATTGATGGCTCCAACGGGATCTGCGGCATGGAAAACAGATCTTATCCTTGGTGATCATTTTGTGGGCGGAAGCTCTTCGCTGGCAGCGATTTCAGGATATCCTTCAATAACTGTTCCCATGGGATTTATTGAAGCTCTGCCTGTGGGGATTTCATTCTTCGGAAGAGCCTGGAGCGAACCTGTACTGATTGAAATAGCCTATGGGTACGAACAGGCTACAAGACACAGGAAGTCACCAGGATATCTTGTGACGGATTAGCTTTTTTCTCCCTTTTTGTCCTCAGCGCTCATTTTTTCGGGTTCATCTTCCACCTTGGAGGCTTTCTTGAATTCTTTCATGCCCTGGCCAAGACCTTTCATCAGTTCAGGAATCTTACGTCCCCCGAAAAGAAGCACCACGACAAGGAGTATAAGTATTATCTCTGTGAGTCCGAAATTTCCCATCTCTTCAATTATTAATTATCCTATAAAAATACAAATAAATATCATATCAAAACAGGTTTTTTAAAGCTGTCGTGTCAGACAGACACCCCGGCCCGGGAATCCCGTACTCTCACAGAAAAAATCCTGAAAATATTTAGAAATATAAGTTAATAAACTATATTGCTACCCTGATCAATTCTGACCAATGCAAAAGCTTTTTGTATTACTCTTCATGTCAGGCATTCTTTGCCAGAATAACTATATTTCTGCCCAGCAACAAAGGGGGATAAACCGCGACAAATACAGGATCAGCATCAGACAAACCCATGAAGAGATAACCATTGACGGCATTCTGGATGAAGAATCGTGGGGACAGGCAGAACGTACCGGGAAATTCCAGCGTGTAACGCCGACCGACACTGGTTATGCAATAGCACAGACTGTAGCTATGGTCACATACGACGAACTGAATTTTTATATCGCCGCGATATGCTATGATCCAACACCCGGGAAACGGCCTGTGGAATCATTGCGCAGGGACTATAGCTTTTCCAGGAACGATAACTTCATGGTCTTTCTTGATACTTATAATGACCAGACAAATGGATTTGCTTTCGGTATCTCAGCCGCCGGGGCACAAACCGAAGGACTTCAGTATGATGCCTCGAAAGTGAACTACAGCTGGGACATCAAATGGAGGTCAGCAGTTAAAAGTTCTGATGACAGCTGGGTGATAGAGTTCAGCATTCCTTTTCGCAGCATTCGCTACAATGAGGGAGAGAGTGAGTGGGGCATCAATTTCGGCCGGCTCGACCTGAAAAACAATGAAAAGTCGGCGTGGGCTCCGATGCCTCGTCAGTTTAATCATTGCTCACTTCCATTTACAGGAACATTGGTATGGGACAAACCTATGGGCAAAGCCGGATTACGTTTTTCACTAATACCCTATATTACCGTAAAAGCCACGAAAGATTATGAGGCTGGTGAGAAAACAAACTGGAAAGGAAATACCGGTTTAGATGCCAAAGTTATTTTATCAACATCCATGAACCTCGATATTACTGTAAATCCCGATTATTCGCAGGTTGAAGTCGACAGGCAGCAGACAAATCTCGATCGTTTTGAGCTATTCTTTCCCGAGAAGCGACAGTTTTTTCTTGAAAACAGCGACCTCTTCGCAAGTCTGGGCAGCGAGACTGTCAGGCCATTCTTCTCGAGACGAATTGGTTTGAACAATCCGGTAAGAGCAGGGGTACGTCTCAGCGGTAACCTTGGTAATAAGTGGAGAATCAACCTGATGAATATTCAAACCGGGAAAAAAGAAGATATCCATGCAGCAAACTATATGGTTGCCGCATTGCAGCGGTCAGTATTCAGCCGCTCAAATATCTCCGCTTTCTTCATCAACAAGCAGGTTATGGATACTGAGGGCGACACATCCTTTTCAGGGAACCGGTTCAATCGCATAGCCGGACTGGAATACAACCTGGCAAACCGCGATAACCGCTGGACAGGAAAGGCATTTTATCATCAGAGTTTTTATGAAGGGACAAGCATCAAAGATGCTGCAATAGCTGCAAATCTGACCTTTTCCTCACAGTACCTTACTGCTACACTGAACCAGTCGATGGTTGGTACAGGATATATAGCTGAAACCGGATTTGTAAGAAGAAAAGGCTATTATGAAATAAATCCGATACTGCAATACAGGTTTTTCCCGAAATCAGACATTGTCATAAATCACGGACCCGGATTAAAGATGGATATGTTCCTTGATCCTTCGTTCCGGATCACCGACAGGGAGACACAACTTTTATACAGTGTTGAATGGATCAATAAAAGCATCACATCAGTCGATGTGAAGGAGACCTTTATAAATCTCCAGGCACCTTACGATCCTACAAATACCGGAGGAGTCCAGCTTGAAGCCGGTGAAGGTTTCCACTGGAATGAGATCGGAGCATCCTATACATCCGATCCCCGGAAGATGTTCAATGTTTCTTTTACCAGCAGGTATGGCGGCTATTACAATGGGACAAGATTAACCCTGAACGGAGAACTGAACTACAGGATACAACCTTATGGGAGTCTTGCACTGGTAACAAATTACAACAGCATATCATTACCATTACCATATAACAGCGCCGATCTGCTTCTGATAGGTCCCAGACTTGATTTCACCTTTACCGACAAGATTTTCTTTACAAGCTTTATCCAGTACAATAATCAGATCGACAATCTGAACCTGAATCTCCGTTTCCAATGGAGGTTTGCCCCGGTATCAGATCTTTTCATTGTATATACTGAGAACTCTTTCCCGGCTGATTATACAATTAAAAACCGCGGACTTGTGGTGAAGTTATCTTACTGGTTCAACTGATCTTTTCAGACCACATCGGGTACAACAAATGGTTTACTCTGCGGCCGTGACAGGTATTTATCCGCCTCCTTATCCTTTACGAATTTCTCGGTGGCAGGATCGAAGTATAGCGTTCGTCCGGTGCGATAGGCAATATTCCCCAGATGTGCCAGTGCCGATGCAAGGTGCGCCGTTTCGACCGGGGCATTGAGGATCTTCTTATCATGAACACGCACGGCATCAATGAAGTTTTTGTAGTGATCTCCTCCTTCCCTGCGTGACGGGCCAGGTTTCTTATTCCTTCCCAGAAATGACTCATACCTGTCGTAGTTATAAACTACAAGATATCCCTCACTCCCGTAAAAAATATTCCCCACATCAACGCCATTTTCCTGGTTTGTGATCCACGGGCGTACCTCAAACTCAATGATTTTCTTTTCCTTCGGGTAATAATAAGTTGTTGCAAGCACTTCCGGCGTCTCTTTGGCATCATCAAAAAGGAATTTTCCGCCTCCGGCAGTAATCACTTCCGGAAGCCCGACGTTCAGACCCCACAGGCACAGGTCAGTCTCATGTGTTCCCTGGTTTCCGACATCGCCGTTACCGTAGTTCCAGTGCCAGTGCCAGTTATAGTGCACCCAGTCACGTGAGAACGGCTGCATGGCAGCGGGGCCGGTCCAGAGGTCATAATCAAGTCCCTCCGGTACAGCTTCTGTACCTTTCTTCCCGACATCGTCACGCCAACGGAAAACAAGACCCCTGGCCATATATACATTCCCTATAAGTCCGTCGCGGAGGTGTTTTATTGCTTCCTGAACAGCAACAGAGCTGCGAAGCTGAATGCCATGCTGCACAATACGGTCGTATTTTGCAGCGGCTTCCACCATCTTGCGTCCTTCATAAATATTGTGGGATCCGGGTTTTTCGACATATACATCCTTTCCTGCCTGGCATGCCCAGATAGTGGCCAGTGAATGCCAGTGATTCGGCGTTGCCACGCTTACTGCATCAATAGATTTGTCTTCAAATACTTTCCGGAGGTCCTGCTGCTGAATCACTTTCTTACTGTATTTCTTTTCAAATTCCTGTGCACGTCGTGCAAGGACGACCAGGTCAGGATCGCATAAGCAAACCACCTCGGCTTCCGGGATATTCATAAAACCGGATATATGGCTTGTGCCACGTCCGTTTACGCCCAGAACTGCAATTCTCACCTTATCATTCGCACCAAATGCGGTGGCAGGAATAATCGATGGTATGGAAAGCAAGGCTGCAGCACCTGCTGATTTTTTAATAAAACTTCTCCTTGAAACTTTTTTCTTCTCTTTCATAATGTATTTTTTAATGAATGTATTTTAATTTCTTCCTGTTTAATTGAATTATTTTATCATGAAATCGAGGAGCAGATTACCTTCCAGATAACCCACAAGGTTATCGTTCCTTTTTAATGCACCTACTCCGGAAGGGGTTCCCGTAAATATCAGATCACCCGTCTTCAGAGTGAAGAATTTTGAAACATATTCTATTATTTCGCCAAATCCGAAGATCATATCGGAAGTATTGCTGTGCTGAACTTCTTTGCCATTGATCTCAAGCCTGAAGTTCATGTTCCGGATATCCCTGACAGTGCTTACCGGGATAAATTTTCCTACCGGTGCCGCTCCATCAAAACATTTACATATTTCCCAGGGCATTCCTGCTGCTGACTGACGATTCTGAAGGTCGCGTGCAGTGATATCAATTCCTACCGTTACCTCGTCGAAATAACGATATGCATATTTGGCGTCAATACCTTTCCCGAGCTTGCTTATCCTGACGACCACTTCAATCTCATACTGGATTGCCGAAGAGAATCCCGGCAGGAAAAAAGGTTTGTTATTCTTTAATAATGATGAATCGGGCTTAAGAAAAACGACGGGTTCCTGTGGAATGGATCTCCCCATTTCCATAGCGTGTTTTTTATAATTCAGTCCAATGCAAATGATCTTCATTTCATGTGCGGATTTTACCAAGGGGCCTCAGCTTTATTTCAGTCAGTATCTTTTTTGTGTACAATGGAAAATCGCCATTCATCATCCAGGAATAGTAGGATGGTTCTTTTTTCAATACAGTCTCCACCGGTTTGCCCTTATGCTTGCCGAAATTGAAAATCTCAATACCGTTCTCATCGAGAATTATCCTTCCGGCAAAGTCAACGTTATCATTAAAGGAGCTGAATTCCGCCAGCTTTACGACATCATTCTCGAGATCCGTATATTTATCGAGCTGAGCTTTCAGAACCTCATAGGTGGCCTGAGTATCTGCCATAGAGCTGTGTGCATTACTGAGTTCCTTCCTGCAATAAAACTGGTAAGCTGCTGCCAAAGTGCGCTGTTCCTTTTTATGAAAGATCACCTGTACGTCTATATATCGCCTCTTCCTGAAATTAAAATCATTATTCACCCGCAGGAATTCTTCAGCCAGCACCGGAATGTCGAACTTGATAGCATTATATCCGGCAAGATCGCAACCCTCAAGAAAAGCTGTAAGGTTCTTAGCTATCTCCCTGAAAGTCGGGGCACCGGCAACATCCTCATCAGTAATGCCGTGTATTGCTGTTGATTTTGCGGGGATGGGCATTCCCGGATTCACCTTTGTGCTCATCCACTGTTCATTCCCGCCGGGGCTGACCTTAAGTACTGAGATTTCTACAATACGGTCGGTCGAAACATTGATGCCTGTTGTTTCGAGATCGATAAAGGCAACGGGACGTTTGAGGTTAAGTTCCAATTATCAGGCATTTATCATCATGGGCATGAGGAGCATGAGGAGGTCCTCAGCTTCATTTTCCGTTTCAGCAGGAAGGAACAGACCGGCACGTGTAGGATCGGCAAGCTCAATCATAACATCCTGTGAGCCGATATTGGCAAGGATTTCGAGCAGAAATACCGATTTGAAGCCAATTTCCATTTCATCACCTTCATACTGGCATTTAATCCTTTCATATGCTGAGATGGAGAAATCAATGTCCTGAGCAGAGACCGTTGCCTGGTTCCCTTTAAGCTGCAGTTTAACAAGATTGCTGGCCTGATTAGAAAATACAGAAACTCTCTTGAGGGTGTTGTAAAACTCGACCCTGTCGATTGTGATTTTCCTTGGATTATTCTTGGGTATGACTGAATTATAATTCGGGTAATTTCCTTCAACAAGACGGCATACAACTTTATAATCGTTGAGTTTAAAGAATGCATTTTTATCGTCAAATTCTACGTTTACCGTTCCTTCCTCCTTTGGGAGAATGTTCTTCAGCAGTGATGCAGGTTTCTTAGGCAGGATAAATGATGCATTATCGTCTGCGTGAGCGTCAGTTCTCTGGTACCTTACAAGTTTATGTGCATCGGAAGCCACAAAAGCAATCCTGTCAGTTGAAGCCTCGATAAATATGCCGCCCATGACCGGCCTCAGTTCATCATCAGCAGTAGCAAACAGAGTTTTGTTTATTCCAGCCAGCAGGACATCCGCGTTGATCGAGAAAACGAATTTCTTATCTTTCTTTATTGCCGGTAAAACCGGGAAATCAACTCCGTTCTGTCCAACGACATTGAACTTACCGTTTTCCGAACTTATAACAACTGCCAGCGTTTCCATATTAATATCAAAAGTCAAAGGCTGAACAGAGAATTCCTTCAGTGTATCAAGCAGAATCCTGGCCGGAAGGGCAATCGTCCCGTCGCCCTGGGTGTTTTCGAGCTTCATCCTTGTTATAAGTGTCGATTCCAGGTCGGAAGCTGTGATTTCAAGGTCGTTCTTATTAAGGCTGAAGAGGAAATTATCAAGAATCGGCAATGTATTTTTGGAACTTATTACCCTGCTGATAGCCTGCAGATGACCAAGAAGTTCCGTGCTGGACACGATGAATTTCATAATGTTATCTGTTTAAGTTGTTTAAAAAGTTACCAAATTCCGTTATTTGTCTGAAAATATGCGGATTATGCAATTGTTACCGGCTGCTAAACAGTTATCAATATTACAAAAAAAAACTAATCCCTCAAATAAAATTATTCTGAAAAGAAATACGATCGCTTCTTGAGTAAAGGATCAATATCAAAGTATTTTATTATAAAAAAATCATCCCTTGTCTCTGTTTTGCCGAGCATTCTGTCACTGTCAGCTGTCCCGCTTTCTCCTGGTCTCTGCCACAGGCTAAGCACGATATTGTCGCCATTAGTTCTCTGCACCTGTATTTTATAAGCCGGTTTCCCCGATTCTATTTTATGCCTTTCTTCATCAGATATATCAGGTTCCCATTTCTCAAACTGGATAAAGGTTAAATATGATAAATAACGCCTGATACGCGAGGAATCCCAGCCCGATAACCGGGTCCTTAGATCCGACAGAATATAACCCTGCTCCTCCGTTTGAGTTATTGAAAATGACGACGAGGTATCTGCAAAATTCTCAAGCGTGACAGATGATATTTCAGACGGAAGAAGATTAAAAACCGTGTTTGGCTGCCAGACCAGTTCATTCAGTATGAATCCCGAGCCAATATCTCCGTCGAATCCCGGAACATAAACAATAAACGGCTTCGCTAATTCATTCATCTTCATTATGTTGCCATAAACATTTGACCGGGTCTTATATACAAGGAAAGTTTTAATGATCCTGTTTCTTTCAAATACTTTCACCCTGACAGCTGGTATTTCTTTCACCGATATTTCCTCCCTGAATAATTCCGGAGAAACAGGCGATTTTATCTTCATTTCAGTCAGGATCCGGATCATAAAAAGTATGCTGCTCTTCCTTGCCGGATATGTGCTATTGACCAGCCACTCCTCTCCTTCCTTCTGCAGTACAAGCTTTTCCTTCCGGGATGAAAATTCGATTTTCGTAATCTGTTCCTTTGGTTCAGATGCGAATGAACTGTTTTTATTTCCGAACGGGGATCTTCCACGAAGGAAGCTTACCAGTACAAGGATCAGGATCAACACTGTGAACAACAAAATATTTCTAACAACAATTCTATTCATTATCAATATTTTGTATACACTCTTTTTCTGGTCCAGCCGTATAAGATACCTGCAAGAACCACAAGGATAACAGGACCGGTAATATTAATGACCTGCCATTTGGTTTTTTCATTTCTGATTCTTGTCTTATCAAGCAGCCGCAGTTTTATTTCCCTCGAACGCAATTCCATAATGTTGTTATCATCAACAAGGTAATTCAGACAATTAATGATGAAATCCCTGTTGCCGAACAAAACCTCGCCGGTATATCTATCCTGGCCCAGAGCGTACGGCGTTTCCGTAGTACCGACCCTGCGAACATCATTCCTTATTATATCAGCATCAGCAACAACGATCATTTTAGTCTCTGTGCTTTCGTTTCTGATACTGAAATCTGTATTTCCGATCAGGTTGGCAGTGATCCGGTTTCTGAAAGCGGAAGG
>JADDYF010000417.1 GCA_015712185.1 Bacteroidales bacterium | reverse complement strand
AACATATGATGTTCCAGAGATCAGAGAATGTCGGTGAAGATCAGCTTTTCAGGCTGATACAGGGTGCCGGCGGAGAGCTGAACGGAGGAACAAACCAGGATCTTACAATGTATTACGAGGTCATCCCAAAGAATGCCATCGAGATGGCTCTGTGGCTTGAATCAGACAGAATGGGATACCTCGAAAACACCGTGACAAAAGCTGCATTTGTGAATCAGCAAAACATAGTCCAGAACGAAAAAAGAGAGGGAGTTGACAATCAGCCTTATGGATTCAACGAGTACCTGATCCTTAAAAACCTCTATCCAAAAAATCACCCTTACAGCTGGGATGTGATAGGAGAAATGGAGGACCTGGGGAATGCCACAGTGGAGGACGTGAAAGCTTTTCATAAGAAATTCTATTCACCCAATAATGCCACACTCGTTGTTTCGGGCGATATTAACAAAGATGAAATCAAAGCTCTTGTGGAAAAATACTTTGGTGAAATACCTAAAGGGGAACAAATCGACACCAGGAGCCCAATGCCAGCCGCTTTGTCATCTACAGTTAAACTCTATCATGAAGATAATTTTGCGAAGGCTCCGCGTCTTACCATGGTTTTCCCGACAGTGGAGCAATTTACAGAAGATTCATATGCTCTTGACTATCTTGGGGACCTTCTGTCCAATGGTAAGAAAACTCCTCTCTATAAGATTCTTGTAAAAGACAAAAAGCTGACCTCATCAGTCATGGCAAGGAACGGATCACAGGAACTTGCAGGAAGTTTCACAATATCCATCACAGCAAATCCCGGGGTCAACCTGACTGATGTCGAAAAGGCAATATTCGAGGCTTTTGATATGTTCGAAAAAGAAGGATTTACTGAAGAGGATCTTATCAGGATCAAGGCAAGAAATGAAACAAGTTTCTACAACTCATTCAGCAGCATCCTGAGTAAATCTTTCACGCTTGCACAGTACCAGACATTTAAGGGAGATCCGGGGTATTTCATGGAAGATTTTGCCAGAACTCAGGCTGTAACGACGGATGACATCAACAATGTTTATCAGAAATACATAAAAGGCAAAAACTTTGTTCAGACGAGCTTTGTACCAAAAGGTGAATTAAACCTTATTGCCGAGGGCTCCGTAAATGCCGGAATTGTTGAGGAGGATGTGACCAGGGCAGCTGAAGTGAAGGCAGAACCGGTTGCAGAAGAACCAATTGTCAAGACACCGACAAAACTTGATCGTTCGGTTCAGCCGCCAGTTGGTCCGGACCCGGAGGTCACCATACCTCCGGTATGGCAGGGTTCGCTCAGCAACGGAATGAAGCTCTACGGCATTTCATATAAGGAACTGCCGATAGTGCAATATGCAATTACTATCCAGGGCGGTCATCTTCTGGACAACATCAATAAAGCCGGTGTTGCCAGCCTTACTGCAGCCCTCATGAACGAGGGGACAAGGAACAAAACACCTGAGGAACTCGAAGATGCGATCAGACTTTTAGGCGCAAACATTTCATTTAACGGAGCAAACGAAAATATAACATTAAGAGTCAGCACCCTTTCACGTAACTTTGAAAAAACACTGGAGATAGTTGAAGAAATGCTTTTTGAACCAAGATGGGATGAGGAACAGTTCGAACTTGCAAAGAGCCGTGTTGTGAATAATTTAAAGCGAAACAAGGCTAACCCCAGCTACCTGGCATCCAATACATTGAACAAGCTTATTTTTGGAGATGACAATATCCTCGCAATTGAATCGGCAGGAACTGAAGCGTCGGTGAATTCAATTACCATCGATGATCTTAAGAATTTCTATGAAAAGAACTTTTCCCCGTCACTCGCAAGTTTCACTATAGTAGGGAATATAGATCAGCCGAGAGTCGAGGCTGCACTTTCAGGGATCAGTTCCAGATGGCAATCCAAAGAGGTTTTAGTTCCTGAGGTAAAGGTTCCCGATCCGCCTTCCAGGTCACAGATTTATTTCGTCGATGTGCCGGGTGCAAAACAATCGGTAATTTACATTGGAAGCCCTTCAATCCCAAGGACGAATCCCGATTATTATCCTGCTTTTGTTACCAATTACAAGCTGGGAGGATCTTTTAACGGATTATTTAATCTGATCCTGAGGGAAGAGAAAGGATTTACCTATGGAGCCCGGTCCAGCTTTAATGGTGCAAAAAATTACGGAACATTTGTTGCAACAGCGCCGGTACGTACTAACTCCACTCTTGAATCTGTAACCATTTTCAAGACGGAGATGGAAAAATACCGTCAGAATATTCCTCAGGAATATATCGACTTTACCAGATCAGCCCTGTTGAAAAGCAACGCCCGTAACTTTGAAACAGCTGGAAGTCTGCTTAACATGCTGAGCAATATTGCCACATATAATCTTCCGACAGATTATATAAAACAGGAAGAAGCATTTGTAAAAGGGCTTACTGTCGAGAAGCAGCTTGAACTGGCAAATAAATATATTGATCCTTCCAGGATGTATTATGTTGTTGTGGGTGATGCCAAAACCCAGATGAAGGATCTTGAGAAAATAGGATTCGGCAAACCGGTTTTAGTGCAATAAAGGTTTTTATATAAATTTGCACAGCCTTTAATGAAGGTGTGATGGTATGAAGGTGTGTCGGTCTGATGGTCTGATAGTCTGATGGTCTGATAGTCTGATGGTCTGATGGTCTGACAGTCTGATGGTCTGATAGTCTGATAGTCTGATGGTCTGATGGTCTGATGGTCTGATATCAGACAGTAATCAAAGACTATAAGACTGCAGGACTGAAAGATTAAATATTGCCCGGATGGTAGGGGCGAGCGTTAAATCCCGACATAGTTTGTCGGGATAGCGAAGCAGCCAGACTGCAGGGGTGGACATTCCACCATCCCCTTCAATCATATAGAGTTCTTTAAAAGGAAGAGAGAGATTCAATAACCACCAAATAGAATAGATTGCCCGGATGGTGGAATGGTAGACACGCAGGACTTAAAATCCTGTGGCCATAACTGGCTGTGCGGGTTCAAGTCCCGCTCCGGGTACCCAACGAGACAAGAGGTCAGAACAGACCTCTTGTTTTTTTATGACATTCTGAAATCCTCACTAATTCGAAGGATGAAATGTACAGTAATTTTCAAGAAAAGGGTTGCAACTTTTTTTTGAAATAAATGATTTTTTTGGCAATAAATTGGGATTATTGTTGGTTTCAATGCAGGGTGTTGGAACTGCCTCAAGTATGAAGCATATCTGTATTTTTCTATAGTTTTATCGATATTCCGGCATTAAATCCGATCCACGAGAATAGTTTTTTATCGGCATATTCATGTTCATAAAAAGTATAAGGAATATTAATAGTACCATATTTCCCGTTTACGCTCTCCCCTGTAATATAGACATTAAAAGATGGTCCGATTAAAAAAGAAAGATTATCCAGGATATAAAATCTGTAATTTAAATCCAGTTTATTCAATCCATTATGCTTCGGATTCCAGTTGTAGTTATAACAAATCTGACTTGCGGACACCTCAATATTCAGGCGTTGCCTGTCAGAAAGGAATATGCCAGTGCCAATTCCCCAGCCATAATTGTAAACTGGTTTTTCCTGGTACCGCGAATAGCCAACTTTAAATATTGTATAAAACCGTTCAACGCCCATTTTATAGTTTAGGTTTGAATAAATTGCTTCTCCAGCAGTAAGGTCAAATTCATAGAATCCATCCTTTACAATGCTGATTAAACCCAGTGGAAGAGCCTTTTCACTGTCTTCTTTGATAATATTTATTACTCCTAACTGAAAGCCTTTCAACCTCTTTGAAAAGTTAAGTACTCCCACTTGAAAGCCTTCAAGATCGTTAGCCACATTAACTGTTGACACCTGAAATCCTTTACTGCTGCCCTTTGTAAAGTTTAAGACCCCTGAAACAAGAGCGCCTTTCGATGAGTCCAGCCCGATATTGGCAACACCTGCTATATGAACTCCGCTAAGATATTTGTGGCTATAATTCAGGACTCCTGAAATATCAGCCCCAACAATTGATCCACTGTTTATGTTTGCTATTCCGGATATAATTAATCCCTGAGAATTCCCATTTGTTGTATTCGCAAGTCCGGCTACCTGCATCCATTTAACCTCCCCGTCATTATGATTCCACAATGACCCAAACTCAAATCCATTAACTCCCCCATTTAAACCGTAGAGAACATTTAGTGAAAGATTATTTGAATAATTCCGCGAAGCAGTTCCTGCACTTCCTATTGGATAAGCGAAAGTAACCTGAATCTTTCTTGATTCTTTCCCGTCAAGGGTTTGAGATAAAAGATTCTGAGCATTTGATATTATAAGTGCACTTCCCAAGATAATAATTTTAAAAGTTTTCATTTTTTTTTATTTTTATATTGTTAATTACTGGCGATTAAGCCGGTTTCAGTGACGAACTTCATTCATACTTATTTAATGAGATCTATAAGTGAAATGAATAACAGGCACAGCAAGATTAAAATGCTTACGACATATATCAGAAGGATCAATACTTTGTTCTTATCTATTTTTATGTGTTTCATCTTAAAACTTTCTGGAATTTCTAAATATGAATGACCTTAATGAATTGACGATAATAGCCGCTGAACATTTTTTACTTCATTTCCATTATTTATGTTTGAATGACTGGAAACCGACAGCAAATGAAAAAGTGTTTACATCAGAAATATTATATTCAATTGCCAGGTTTATCCTCCAAATTGAATATGAAACACCCACAAATCCCTGGGTAACCAGAAGGCTTTCTTTCTCAAGCTCAACCTTTGAAGTAGTTTCAGTTCCTGTTATTAAGCTTTCTCTGACTCCCAAATAGGGAGATACCCCAGCTATTTTCTTGCTTGCGAGCAAATCAATACTTCCAATGTTAAGATTAAAGTCAGGTACTCCTGTGAAAGCTATATATGATGCTCTTAAAGCGGCAGAAGGCCTTTTTCTGGTTTCTTCCAGGAATGCATATTTTAAGTCTCCGCCGATCATGCCATAATTGGCGCCCGGCGCAGTGGTCCATACAGCCCCGATGTCTATTTTATCAGAGACACCGAATCTTGCCCGAAGATCAATTACCTTTACCTTATCACCTAAAGGACAGTTTTCATCCGGATGTGTAAATGTATTTATCCAGGCAAGATCATGTTGATCTACAGGGGTTGATGATTCTTCTATGGTAATAACAAAGTGCTTCTTACCAATAGTTACTGCTGGCGACATTGATTTAAGAGATGTGATTTCGCCAACTTGCCTGGTAAATCTCTTCCACTGATCCTGCGTCAGCGAAGGATCAATAACCATTGAACAGGTTTTTACACTGGCATCGGTATGCCAGTATACATCGCTGCTATTATTTTGTCCATACGTTGTTAACGTTAATAAGAACAAACCTAAAGCAACCACTTCAATAAAACATTTTTTACTTTTCATTTTAATATTGATTTAGTTTATTGAAGCAAAAGTAGGATGGCTCTTCTTGAACATCGACCAGTCTTATAAGGCGAGACAATAATGATGTACAGTCTTACAAGGTGATACAGCTAATAGCAATGTATTCAGGCAGATAGATCGAATAATAAAAAAAGGTACCTTATAAAGATTTTACAAATCCGGATGGAGTTGTGCCGGTTATTTTCTTAAAAGAGCTGTTGAACGAAGCTTTTGAATTGAAACCGCAATCCAATGCCAAAGCAAAAAAAGTTTTATTTACGTTCTTTCCCAGGGAAACAATGCGTTTAAATTCTTCGACCCGGTATGAATTAATAAAATCATAGAAATTCTTTTGAAATCTCCCGTTGATAACCTGTGAGAGATAATTTGGATGGATGTTTATTATATCTGCCAGCTGGGGCAAAGAGATATTTTCATCGAGAAAAAGTTTTCTTTCGGCCATTAATATTTCAAGTTGTTGTTTTATTTCAGTTGCCCGCTCTTCCTTCAGGCCTGATTTTGTATAGTGTTGTTTGTTATCTTCAGTAAGTCCTTCAATAAGATAACCATCCGGCAGATTCATAAATATATCCCCCTGCCGCAGACCGAAGAATCCGATAAACACAACAAAGATTGAAACGGAAATATAAATGGCTGTGTCTCTCAAAGCTGAATCAATCGCAAAATCGCTCAGAAGAACTACCAGCCAGATCACCAGCATCCCTGCCAATAAATTCCTTAGCCAGTGCAGGTTGCTATTTTCATTGGAGTTTGAGAGGTTATTCAGGATATTCCGGTGATGTCTCCTCAATAACAGAAAAGTAAGAAAGATATAGGAAAATCCCGATATCAGGACCAAAGGGAAATAAGCCTTTTGCACAATATCCGGATTTTTGATTAAGTTTTTTACAAATTCAATTTTCCCCTCTCCCGTGGAAATAAAAAAGTCAAAGTAATATATAAAGAATAGTATTACAGGTAAAAAATGCAGCAAATATTTTGGTTTCCATTTTGTAAAATAACTGGTCAGGGAACCGGTATAAAGGAATAACAGGGGGCCATGAACAAGGGGAAGAGGGTTACCAATGCCAAGCAAATGCGGGTATTTAAGATCAATGCCTTTAGTACGAAAATAGTACAAGAATAAATG
>JADDYF010000413.1 GCA_015712185.1 Bacteroidales bacterium | reverse complement strand
CCGGTAGAAGTATCTCTTACTGATAAAGGCCGGGAACAGCTTGAGGAGAATAAAAGTATGTACTGGTATACCCTGGATGAGATACCACAAAAAACGAATGAGCCCAATATCCTGTCCATTGTTAAGCAATTAAATGATATTATAAGCCAGGATATTAAACTGGGAGTAAATCAATTATTGGGGCCGGTAAAGAGAAAACCAACAATGGATGCCCTGGCCAGCCACTGGGCAAAACATAACAGCGGTGGGGTGCGCAGGCTGGAGAAAAATATTATTTCGGAAATATTAAACGCAGGAAACAGGGCCTTTAATCTTCGCGTTGCCGATCCCTATCTCCCATACCAGCGCCAGGGACTCGGCTTTACCTGGAGCTTCTTCACACCAAAGGACAAACAGGATATCCACCTGCATGGACAACCTGCTGTTGAAATCTACGGTGTTCTTGAGGGACAGTTTGTTCTGTGGCACAAACCTATGTATGAGCGCGGCGCCCTCGTCTGGAAAAAGGAGGTGCTGAATTCCGGCGACTGGATTGAAGTCGAAGCCTTGCACTGTCATTTTGGTTACTGGACTACAAGAGAAGGTTACGGAACAGTTTTAAAGGCTGCCGCAGAGGGTGAACTGGCCGGAGTGGGACGAATCGGGGTCTCAGGTAAAACTGTCTGCAGGGATTGCCCGGTTGAGAAACAGTGCCAGAAACACCCTGCAATGTTGCCCATCATAAAGGAATATCAAAAAGTACCTGAACAAAGAAACTGGGAGCTTATCAAACTAAGTGTGAAATAATGCTTAACATTCATATCAACTGAAATCCCTCCGTTCACGCCTACGTTGCTCCCTACGTTGCATCAACGTTGTTACCTACGTTGCCAGCAACGTTGATAATTATTGTTTATGCAGACTAGCTATACGGACACAGCTGAAATTCATGGAAATCTACCTCAAAAGCATTGTCCATCTTCTCGCTGATTAGAATTATTATAACTTCACGCCATATCCTTGCCAGGGTGACAATGCTCCTTATCCCATCAGGATCAGCATTATAATAGACATTATCCAGGATAAGCACAGGCTTAACTCCCTCTTTAGCCATGAACAGGTCACCTAAATACGGATGTATATTATGAACCGGATCCTTCATTAGCTTGTCCGCATCCAGTCCGGGCCTTTGCGATTGCAGCAGCTTGACAATATCTTCAAACATTTTCCTGATCCCGGCGGCACTCAGACAATAATAATAGAAATTATACTGCTTTTTTCTTTCCCTGCTGAACATCGCAATGAAAACCGTCTTGCCAAAACCCGTTGGTGCAGTTACACAAACCCGCTCGGTTGTGAGAAGAAACTTGCGGAGGGCATTTATCTCATCACTCCGGTCATCAAGATTTTCCTTTAATGCAGGCAGGGAGAAAATATCAGCACTCCGTATAAAAACGCGGTTTAAAAATGATTCAGTCAGGTGATAACGGGTACTTTTGCCGGTACCAGATCTCCCGAGAATCCTCAAGGCAATCAGTTTATTGATCCTGTTTCTGATATGAGCCTCTGATGTATGCCTGATATTTTCATACCTTTTGTAATATTCCCCGAGATCCTTTCTGGTGAATTCCCTTTCATGATTTGAACTTAAAAACACTGCCAGGACACTCCTTTCGAATTCAGGTATATCCCTGAGACTTTTATTTTTGTTTAATTCTTCCAGGATCCGGGTGTCCAGGTCCGGAAATGGTGATGGATTTATTGCGTCTCCTGCAGGCTTTTCGAAAACGAATATGGTTTTTGCAGCATCCTCACTGTACCTGGGGATATAAAACTTCAGGTTCCTTCGTAATTTTTCCGAGAAGGAGTTCAGATCATCCGGTGAATCGATCCTCAGAACGGCCGATTCAATCGCCCTGCGGAGAGCTCTGAAATTACCGGGCCACCTTCTCATCAGGATATCATCGGTAATATCTTCACCAAGTGACTTTGCAAAACTCCTTACTTTATCAGCCTCGGATAGTTTACTCACACTTTTAATGTCACTGATTGAAAGGCCAAACATATTTGTAACGGCGGCGTAATCCTTCCGTTTTCCGATAGCTTTTCCAATAAAATGGGGAATGGCCTTCCGGACATCATCCGGACGTTTGTCAATACTGTTTATCTCAACGTCCATCCCTAATTTGTAGTAAAAATCCTGCCTCATCCTTGTCCTTGGCTGGTTGGTTGCAGAGATTATTATGATATCCTTCAGGGAATAATCCATCTTTCCACCTATACGGCGGCCTTCAGCAATTTCCGAATCAATTGCCCGTAATAATTTTGCCTGCAGATCTTTGGAAAGTTCCCCGATCTCATCCAGAAACAGCACCCCGTATTTAATTGATTCCAGTAAACCGGGACTTGTCCGGGCATCATTAAATACATTTGCTTCATGACCAAAAAGTATACTTTCTGCGAGTGACGGGTAAATGGTGGCAGAATTGATCGACTGGAAAACCCCTGCTCTGATTGAGGCGAGAAATATATTCAGGCTCGCTTTTGAATAACAGGCTGCATACTTTTTCCTGATCTCTTCGTATTTCGCAGGCCAGCTATCCCTGTACTGCTGGAAAAAATCAGCTTTTATTAGTGTATTATAATAATGCCGTGCAAGGAACTCCTTGCCAGCTCCCGTCGGACCGAATATCAGGATTGGCTGCCCCTGCCTGGCAAATGCGCCGACCTCTTTATATAACTCTTTTGTCCTGGCATCTTCAGGAGTGAATCCTTCATCAACATCACTGGAAGTAAATTTAGGGATGGACTGACTCATAATTAACAGGTGTTTCCAGGTCCCGAATAACCAGACAATATAGTGTTATTTTGGCATCATTACAAGCAAAATATTTGATAAAAAAATACCTGAACTAAACCGCTGCCAGACCCTGCGTATGGTTAAACCGGGCGATCATGCCTTTAGCATGTACGGCTGCTTTTGTTTACTTATCTGATCCAGTGTTTTTTGATCCCTCAGGAACTGCTCTGTCAGTGATGTATATTGTCCGGTATTTTTCAGCCTGGTAATTATCAGGTTCTTCAAATTCATCCGGTTAATATATGCTTCACGGCGCGTATCATTCAGATCAAGGACCTCATGGGTTTGCTTTTCTTCATCCTCCCTGAATACCTGTATCAGATCCGTATTGTTCGTGAAAAATATTCCTTCAGGAAAACTTTTATCCGGCGGACATGTTATCAGAAAATCAGTACTCTCGCGAAGATTATGAAGCTCTGCCAGTATCTCGCCTGAATCGGCAGAAAGGAATAAAACTGTACCGTCGCCGCTTCCCGTAACCAGTATTTCTTCATTCTGCATGAGGCAAATACTCCAGATCCATAACTGATGAACTTTCAGAATGTAAATCAATTCACCTGAATTTATACTGAAGCAATAAACCAATCCTGATTCATCAGCAGTCCATATTTTTTTTTCATCCTTTGAGATTTTTACATCTCTCACATCCATGGTATTATGGCGGAAATGGCGGAATAGTTCTCCGGATATTTTAAAATGCAGCCTTACCAGACCGTCAGTGCATGCAGCTGCAAAGTAATTTCCGGAGACAGCTACCTTTCTTATCGAACCCCTGCAGGAAAAATATGTCAGAACCGGTTTCGACTGCCTGAGATTCCATCGGTAAGCAAAACCATCGTCGCTGCCCGTGAAGACCATCCCTTTTTCATAAGCTATATCAATAGCACCGGGGTATATTCTCTCTTGGGTATGCTTGTACAGCTTAACTGATTTTCCTGTGGTAATATTCCAGCACCTGCCGGCATTTTTCATCCCGATATTTATATCAGAGTCGTAGCTTGCAGTGAACAGGTATCTTCCATCAGGATCGAGAAAACAGCTCGGACTCCTGCCAAAGCCGCTGAAAATCTGTGTGCATCTCCCCGTTTCTATTTCATACCTGCGTGACGATCCGTCCCAGGATGCGGTAAAAAACTCCCTGTTATTCCTGGTAATAGCTGTAAGGCGCACTGATTCGATGTGGCCGTTATAGCCATGGGGAAGAAATTCAAGCTTTTCCAGGTCGAGAACACGGATACGTGGATTACCGTATTCGAATGTGATGACAAGATACCTGGAATCACCTGAGGCAGCTACTGACCGGACGCCTCTGTATTTCCTGTCCGGATTGAAAGCATGCCTCAGCTTGGATTTACCGGGTTCCTGACTGTTTATTGTAATACAGCATGCTGCATTATTCTTACCCTGGGATACTGGTTTATTGTTCATGTTTGTCATGTCCGGCATTTATTAATCCGTATGAAATTTCTTTCTTCAGGCTGATTATCTGATCCTTTAATCCGGCAATCTCACTCTTCAGTTTTTCCGTATGAAGAGTGATGTCATCAAGGGCATCGCGGTAAACCTGAGTCTGGTCCTCATTTGTATACTCATTCTGCACCAGTTCGAGTTGTGCAAGGTGAAGCTCCAGCTGTCCGGTTTCGCTTTTCAGAAACTTCATGATTTGGCCGATTGGAGCACCTTTCCTGATCATGAACTCCAGCCGGTTCCCCATCTCAAAACCATCAGGGTTTATCCCGAGTATCTCGCACGCTCTGTGATATATGGAATCGAGGTGGGCATAATCGGGCAGGTTGTAAAGGAGCATTGACGGTGAAAATGAGTAGACCTCATCTTTCGTGGACTTCATTAGCTCAAGCCATAGTTCGTTGATTTCCGTTTTCTTCTCCTCCGGTAATGACTGATGACACATCAGACGATCAGGGTGAAGCAGGAAGAATATCTTTCTCAGCAGCTTTCTGCACTCCTGCATGTACGCATTTCTGAATTCATCCGTAGCTGCCGGCGAAGAACCTCCGGGGAAATAATGTTCGATGCTGTTATGGCTTCTGGCTATTTTATTTTTAATATCGCTCCTTTCTGTTTCAGCTTCAGTCAGCCTGTTATCAGCCAGCCTGAACAAATCCCTGACCTTTAATTCCGGTTGATCGTGCATAATACTGATAATCAACCTGAATCGCTCATGTCGTATGGTCAGCCGAACTCTTTCGATTTCAAGAACCCCGAAGATCCTGTAGTACTTGTTTTCCATCGAGACATTCAGTTTCTTCTTCCGTTCGAGCATCAGCAGCATGTCATCCAGGGCTGTGGATTTTATCATCCAGAGCTCCTTCAGCCTGAGGTATGATTCCCGTTCCTGCCGGGAGATATTGCTCAGCATTATCTTTTCTGTAATAACTTTCTCAGAATATAGCCGGCTTACCTGGTCATTTCCGCTTAAAAATTTATGTCCGTCGAGAAGGTCATTGATCATGAAATCAACCTGACTTAATGTTATAGTGCAACCTGAATCGCCGGTATTGTTCACGATCATATTGTAGATCTTCCTGATGCCCGGTTTGAAATCAGGAAGGTACAGTTCAACCAGATACTTATCGTAAAGTAGCGTTCCCAGGTTTTTCCCGGAGCCATTTGCATAGCCTGCCATTTCAGACAGAAACAGCTCCCATTCAGCTTTCAGGATAAGGCCGATTATATTCGGGAAAGGCAGCCTGCAAAACATACCGAAACGTAATACCTGTACCGGGGAAAGGAAATAGTGATCTGAATTATGATTGAAGATCCCTACAAATTCATCCTGTGTCATATTCAGTACAGGTTTCTTATCGTAATGCTGAAAAGGATCACGGGCATCCCTGCAAAGCCTTACCATCTCCTCATTTTCACCAAATGCGGTCACGAAAACCTGCCGGATATCGTCCGACAATCTTGAGATCGTTATTACATCTTCCATATTTGCAAAATTTTTATTCAGTTTCAGTTAGAATAATAGTATCGCCACTCATCACACAGGACTCTTTTTAATCCCGGTTCCATCGAACCGATGAGAATATTCACAGTTTCCTGCCTGAGTTCCTTTTCAAGAGGAGCTGTTTCTGTTGTTTCTTCTTTTTTCTCAGATGGAAATTCAATTATGTTCTCAAGGAGTTCAAGCGGAACGAACCGCCAGTCGTAATATGACTGCCTCCTGTTTGAGATCCGGCTGCACCGGCATTTCATATTTATTGTGCATGGTCTTTCCGCCAGTGTGACCTGGCTTGATCCGCAGGCACACATGTAGAATCCGTCAATGGTGTATATCACCCCTTTTTTAATGGGGTAGGCACAGTATGATCTGAACTGATCATTTATGCATACTACCTTCTGTCCCGGCTTGAAATTCATATTTCTTAAATATTGATCACTATTATAATGGCAGATTTGATGCCACTCTTTTATTTCACTCATTTACTGATCGTTATAAATTCGTGCTGGTATCAGATGCACGCTTTGAGGATAATTTGCGCGTAAAATTCACGCATATTATTGTGGGCAGAATTATTGTGAAATAAATA
>JADDYF010000384.1 GCA_015712185.1 Bacteroidales bacterium | reverse complement strand
ACTATACAAAGAATTATTGTGATGCTGGTTGAAACAAAAAGGATTCCGGTAAAGGAGGTTATTTTCATAGGCTTATTACCCGAATTTGTCAAGAAGATAATTTACAAATGCAAGGGATATAATATTGGGAAAGGTGTAAAAATAGGTTTCGGTTCTGTTATCATAAGCAGACACGTTACTATAAAAGAATACTCCGAAATTGGATTATTTTCAGCAATTATAGCTGATTCAGTTGAAATTGGAAGGTTCTCTAAAATAGGTGGATTTACCTATATCAATTGTGTAAAGTTAATATTAGGAGATGATTCAAAAATTCGCGAACAGGTTTATGTAGGAGGCACATTAAATCCTGACTCAGAATTAATAATTGGCGACAGATGTTCTATAGGACAATCAAGTTATATTAATCCAGCCAGAAGAATTTTAATTGGAGATGATACTGCAATCGGTGGGAGTGGTTTTATATTTACCCATGGTTCTTGGCAATCAATCCTTGATGGCTATCCTGTTATTTATGAACCTGTGACGATTGAAAGTAATGTTTATATTGCCTGGAGAGTTTTCATCCACCCCGGAATTACGATAGGTGAAAATTCTACAATCGCTGCTGATTCTAGTGTTACAATTAGCGTTCCCCCCAATTCACTTGCTTCAGGTTCACCTTTAAGAATTGCTCTGAGTGGCTCAAATAAATGGCCAAGAACATTATCATCATATACAAAAATCAAAATTATTGAAGATATAAATGATCATTTTTCTGACTACCTTAATCATCACGGATTTCGCGTTGTTTTGGAACGAACAGATAAATGTGATGTCCTGAATTTAATACAAAGAAAAAATTCCATATTTTTTTATAAAATAGAACCAGATGAGGTTACCCTTATTGAAAACAATACTTATTTATTTCTTAAAGATACCTTGTATAATACCATTAAAAACCAAAACATAATGATTCTAAATATCGGGAAGCATATGAGAACCGGTTCAAATGAACTTGGAGAAGAGTATGTCAGGTATTTATCAAGATACGGAATAAGATTCTCAAGAATCTGAATTTTATCTAATAGCAAATTACATGAATAATAAAGTTGAGAACATCATTAAAAAAGCAGTTGCTCAGTACGCATCTGAGAATGATATAACTGAACTTATGCGTCCGGATTCCGATACAATCCTGTTTGGAAAAGATTCAGTTATTGATTCAATAGGTCTTGTAACCATCATAGTGGAGGTGGAATCAAGAATCTCTGAGGATCTTAATATCACAATTTCTCTTGCAGATGAGAAAGCATTAAGTCAAAAGAATTCTCCATTCAAAACTATAAAAAGTCTAACAGATTATATCAATAAAACATTGAACAAACAAAAATGAACAAAGTTATTATCATAACAGGTTCAAGAAAAGGAATTGGTTTGGATTTGGCAAAATATTATCTGAATAAGAGAATGATTGTTGCAGGTTGCAGTAGGAATGATTCAGATTTTACTCATAAGGATTATTTTCATTTTACCCTGGATGTTGCAGATGAAAAAGCAGTCATAAATATGATAAAAGATGTGGTAAAGAAATTTGGAACCATACATTATCTGGTCAATAACGCCGGGATTGCATCGATGAATCACAGTTTCTTGACACCTTATGATGTAGCTCAGAATATTATTAATACCAATCTATTAGGTTCATTTCTCTTCTCGAGGGAAGCAGGGAAGATAATGTCGCGGAATAAATTTGGGCGAATAATAAATTTTGCCACATTTGCTGTCCCTTTTAAGCTGGCAGGTGAATCTGTCTATGCTGCATCTAAGGCGGGAATTATATCGCTGACAGAAACCTTAAGCAGAGAATATGCCCCGTTTGGCATTACTGTGAATGCTGTTGCTCCACCAGCAGTTAAAACTGATTTGATAAAGAATGTTCCTGCTGAGAAAATGGATAATCTGCTTCAACGCCAGGCAATTCACAATTATGGAACTTATAAAGATATCGCAAATGTGATTGATTTCTTTTTGATGGATGAAAGTGCTATGGTCACAGGTCAAACTATTTATTTGGGAGGTATATAATGTTTGTGGATTTTATTATCCAGAATTTTAAGGATTACGCCGAAAAGGATGCGGTAATAGTAAATGACAGGATTTTTAATTACAGATACCTTTTAGATAAATATGAAGGCTGGTTAAACTATATTGATAAGAGTGTTGGTGAGAATAAAGTAGTTGCTATTCAATCGGACTACTGTCCGGACTCAATAACTTTATTTCTTGCGCTCCTTGAAACCAGGAATATTGTAGTGCCATTTAGTTTGACTAATAAGAATTTAGAGGATAAGGTAAAAATAGCGGAAGCTGACTTTTTCTTTGAATTTAACGAGAACTCATTCAATGTAAACTCTCTCTCTGCTCCAGTTAAGCATAAGTTCATTGAGGTCCTGTTTCAAAGAAAAAACCCAGGCATAATAATTTTTTCCTCGGGTTCTACGGGAAAACCAAAAGCCGCTATTCATGACTTTGCATACTTACTGAATAAATTCAAAGTAAAGAGAAAAACTCTCAGGACAATAAACTTTCTTCTTTTTGACCATTGGGGTGGAATAAACACACTTTTATATATACTGTCGAATGCTGGTGTAGTAGCTATCCCGAAGGAACGAACTCCTGAATCAATTTGTGAGTTCATTCAGCAATATCAGATAGAATTGTTACCTACCACCCCAACATTCCTGAATCTGTTGTTGTTGAATAAACCATGGCGCAAATATGATTTATCCTCGTTGAAAATGATCACATATGGGACGGAACCCGTATATGAATCAACTCTTAAGGCAATTACCAGTGCTCTTCCTCATGTGGAATTTAAACAGACATATGGTTTGACTGAACTGGGTGTTTTTAGAACAAAATCACGCAGTTCGGATTCCTTATGGTTAAAGGTGGGTGGAGAAGATTATTTCACTAAAATCATTGATGGGATTTTATACGTCAAAGCCAAGACATCAATAATTGGCTATCTCAACGCCGAATCTCCTTTTGATGAAGAAGGATGGTATAATACAGGCGACCGTGTTGAAGTGGATGGAGAATGGATTCGTTTTCTGGGTAGGGAGAGCGATGTAATAAATGTGGGTGGATTGAAAGTATTCCCCGCTGAGGTTGAATCAGTTTTAATGCAAATTCCTCAAATTGAAGACTGTATGGTGTATGGGGAAAAAAATGCCATGATGGGTAATTTTGTTGCCGCCGAGGTGGTACTGAGGGATAAAATTAATAATACAGAAATAAGGTCTGTGATCAGGTTATTCTGTAAGGATAAATTGGAAACGTATAAAATTCCAGTAAGAATTAAAATTGTTGAAAAAACAAACATTGGCGAAAGATTTAAAAAAATAAGAAGACATTAATAAAATGGATTTTACTGGTCATTTTAGCAAACCATAATTAAGTCCATTTTAACCTGAAGAATTACTTTGGTAATTATGAGTAGACTTGTCATGAATAATGTAAGGAATAGTAAGGAGCAACATAATTCATTTAAGGTACTGTTATTCATGGTTGCTGGTACATGGCTTTTTTTTGTTTCTGTCCATGGAATCAAAGCTCAGAACTTTTCTCCATACTTCACCTTAGAACAACATCAACAATACATTGATTATCTGATTACCAGTGGGAATCTTAAAATATCGCATCCGTTGAGTCAACCTTATCATGTAAATGAATTGCTTGATAGTTTGGAAAAGCTTGATTCACAAAACAACCACTGGATGAAGTTATTGAAAAAAGATTTATTGAAATATAATTCAAATTATGAGTCATCCGGAACTTCAGGTAAAATAACTCTGTTAGCTGATGCGAATTATACTTTCCAGCGTATAGAAGATGTAACTGATGGTTATTTTGGTTTGAATACTTCAATTACTTACAATTGGAGAAATCTGGGAATGCATTATAGGTATACACTTGATGAACACTATAAAAATGACTCTCTCTATTTTGGTACAACAGGTAAGTTAGGATTTAAGACTTTTGGAAGAGCTTCAGAGGCATATCTTGAATGGCAGGGCAGGAATGCAAGTCTTTTCGTTGGTAGAATTAACCGGAATTTTGGCCTT
>JADDYF010000376.1 GCA_015712185.1 Bacteroidales bacterium | reverse complement strand
ATATTTTCACCAGCTTACAATCCGGTGAATTACCAAAAATCTGATATATTAAAATCTTGTAATGCTGATGTTAATCAATAAGTTATTAATGTACATAGCAAACTAAACCAGAATTCTGGTTTTAAGATTTGTAATGCTGGTAACGATATCCTCGAACGGAGTTTCTGTCTTACTGAGATCCTGTTCTACCACCATGTATTTCATTCCGGCAATATCCTTCACAGCAAGAATTGCCTTGAAATCTATCACCCCTGCTCCCACAGGGGCAAAATCCTGAACCCCGACAGTTGTATAGAACGGAGCTTCCCTGGTATACATATCCTTCATGTGATATAGCTGGAATCTGCCGGGATATCTTTTAATTATCTCAACAGGATCCTGCCCTGCTTTGGATGTCCAGAACATATCGAGCTCCATTGTTACAAGATCCTTGTCGAGTTCGACCATGAAAACGTCGAAATACGGGATTTTCCCTTCAACTACAGCAAACTCAAAGTTATGATTGTGATACCCGAACAGGATGCCATGGTCTTTCATGATCTTACCTACCTGGTTCCAGTCAGCAGCCATCTTCTGATAGCTGCCTATGGTAGTCCTGGCTTCTTCAACAACCCACGGCTGAACGCAATACTTAACTCCGAGTTTTGCATGATCTTCAGCCATGATCGTGGCATTTTCAAGAGTAATCCCCTGGGCTTCAACCTGTGTATGGCTGCTGAGGATTTCCATACCAAGGTCATTCACCATTTTTTTGAATTCAGAAGGTTCGTGACCATAGAATTTCCTGTCAGCATATCCTGCCAGCTCAAGGTATTTATAGCCGGCATCTGCAACTTTCTTCAGTGAGCCGGGAACATCTGTTGCCATGGCATCACGGATAGTGTAAAGCTGGAGACCAATACCGGGAAGCGCCTTTGTACATGAATACTGCGAATAGACCAGTGCTCCCAGTGTTCCTGCTGCCGTTACTTTAATAAATTCTCTTCTTGAATGTTTTGTTTTCATAGTATGGGTTATTATAAATTAAAATTCAGGTTGGTTGTCAGAGCCATTCGTGAAATCTGATAATAAAATTAATACAATACTAATAAAAAACAGCTTTAATGCCATTTTTTTTAAAATAGCTTTATTCTTATTAAGAGATTATTACATGAATCTGAATGGATTTTCCCTTCATAGAGATTTCAAATTTCAGGAGCCGCTTATTTTCATTATTTTTACCTGCCGCAAGGTCAAAAGCAGCTGTAAATTGTACAGGTTAGTTACAACCGCTGACGGTTCCCATACTATTTATGTTCCTCATCTGGATGAACATTATCATTCGGTTCACGGCGCTGTGCAGGAATCAGAACATATTTTTATTAGAAATGGTTATTATACCTGCAAGGCAGACCCGTTGCATATTTTTGAAGCAGGATTCGGCACAGGATTGAATGCTCTGCTGACCGCTCTCAGGTGTTTCAGGGATAAAAGAGATGTATACTATACGGCCATCGAGAAGTATCCATTGCCAGGCAAGATCGTCAGGCTGCTTAATTACCATGAATTCACAGGTGCTGAAGGCCGCAGGATTTTCAGTCTCATTCATGCGTCAGGATGGAACACTGTCTCTGATATCTCAGGCTGGTTTCATCTGTTGAAGGTAAAAGGCGATCTGGTGAAAGATACTCCTGAAGGATCCTACGACCTTATATATTTTGATGCGTTTGGACCTGACAAACAACCCGAAATGTGGACCAGACAGATTTTTGAAAAAATATCACGAGTCACAGCCGAAAACGGAATACTAATCACTTATTCAGTAAAGGGGCAGGTAAAGAGAGATATGAGAGCCTGCGGTTTCGATATCAGTCTTCTTGCCGGACCTCCCGGCAAACGGCATATATTGAGGGCAGTAAAAAAATAAAACCGAAAAAAGAATGCCCGGCGGTTTTTGCATTGCCCAAAGTATTATCTTTGCGAAAATTTAATTTAAAATACTTTTTATGAAAATCAAGGGATTATTTTTACTGACCGGTGTAATTGCAATTCTCTTAGGTTCGTGCGGGAAAAATGCGATTCAGGGTGCAAAAATGAACGACAGGGAGGATTCTCTTTCCTACGCTTTTGGAATTGTAAATTACAACGCACTGACTGCCGACAGCCTGGAGCTGAATCCTATGGTTGTGGCAAAAGCCATGTTTGACGGCAAAAAAGGAAAACCAGAAATGTCTGATGATATTGCCAGAGGTTATATTATGATGTTTATCAACCAGCGTGAAGATGAAAAAATGGCACAACAAGCTGAAGCAAACAAGGAATTATATAAGGATTATATAGTTCAGAATGAGGAATTCCTTGCCAAAAACAAGGAAAGAAGCGGCGTTACTGTTACACCAACCGGATTGCAGTATGAAGTAATCAAGATGGGATCGGGACAGAAACCAACTCCCGAGAACACTGTAAAGGTTCATTATGTCGGAACACTTATTGACGGAACAGAATTTGATTCTTCTGTAAAGAGAAATGAACCGGCAACATTTACTGTATCAGGCGTCATCTCCGGCTGGACAGAAGCATTGCAGCTTATGCCCGTAGGCTCAAAATTCAAGATATATCTTCCTCAAAGCCTTGCATATGGACCTAACGGTGCAGGCGATCAGATCAAACCATATTCGACTCTAATCTTCGAGGTTGAACTTCTTGAAATAGTTCAATAGCCATCGCTGACAGAAATCAAAAATATCTGACTGCCACGACAAGTACTTTTTCACCACTAACAAAGCAAAACAAGGTATGTCATTCGAAATTACAGGTAAAATTATCGACATCTCTCCTGTAAACCAGGTAAGCGATAAGTTCAGAAAACGCGAGTTTGTCATCGAAAAAAAAGAGGCAGGCGGTA
>JADDYF010000371.1 GCA_015712185.1 Bacteroidales bacterium | reverse complement strand
CACATATGGGACACTTAACAGTGATGCTGACAATGTCGTATGGGTTTGTCATGCACTTACCGCCAACTCTGATGTTGAAGCCTGGTGGCCCGGGATGGTCGGAGAGGGATTACTGTTCGATCCCGGGAAGTTCTATATTGTCTGCGCAAATGTACTGGGATCGTGTTATGGTACCACCGGGCCGGCCTCAATAAATCCCGAAACCGGCAAACCATGGCTGAGGAATTTTCCCCTGATTACGGTGCGTGATCTTGTGAGTGTTCATGAAATACTCAGGAACCACCTTGGGATAAGGAAGATACATACTATTATAGGTGCGTCCATTGGAGGCTACCAGGCTCTCGAGTACACAATTATGATGCCTGATCTTATACAAAGGCTTATCCTCCTTGCATCAGGTGCCAGGCAGACACCCTGGGCGCTTGCTTTCAGCGAATCTATGAGGCTGGCCATGGAGGCAGACCAGTCCTTTTCCAACGGAAATCCTGATGGCGGGAAAAAAGGACTCAAAGCTGCAAGGTCGATTGCACTTATAAGTTACAGAACCGTCACCGCTTATAATCAAACTCAGAAAGAGGATGATGATGACAAACTGACTTCTTTTAAAGCGGCTAATTACCAGGCTTATCAGGGAGATAAGCTGGTGAAAAGGTTTAATGCTTATTCCTACTGGTGTCTTACCTGCCTCTCCGATACACATAATATAGGAAGAAGCAGGGGAGGGGTGATCAATGCTCTTAAATGCATTAACGCAGAGGTGCTGTGTGTAGGGATAAAGTCAGATCTTCTATTCCCAACAGAAGAGCAGAAGTTCATAGCATCTAACACCAGGAATGCGGAATATGCAGAGATAGACTCATTTTATGGCCATGATGGATTTCTGATCGAAACCAGACTGATAACTGACGTTGTACAAAGCTTCTGGTCAAAAACAGTTAAAATTTAATAAGATGACCAGAGAGAAATTAAGAATAGGTTTATTCGGATACGGATGTGTCGGCCAGGGATTACATGATGTTCTGAATAGCAGCTCCGGTTTCAAAGCCGATATTGTCAGAATCTGTGTAAAGGATCGCAATAAGAAGAGAAGGATACCCATTTCTAATTTCACCTTCAATAAAAATGATATCCTGAACGATCCGTCAATTAACCTTGTTGTCGAGCTTATTAATGATGCCGATGAAGCATTCAAAATAGTTTCAGCCGCAATGAGAAGGGGAAAGAATGTTGTTACTGCCAATAAATTGATGGTAGCGAATCATTTCAAGGAACTTGTCGAGATGCAGGAGAAGAATAATGTCTCACTGCTGTACGAAGCGTCTGCAGGTGCAAGCATACCGATCATCAGAAACCTGGAAGAGTATTATGACAATGAATTGCTATACTCTCTTCGCGGAATTTTAAATGGCACAACTAATTATGTTCTTACCAAGATGTACAATGAAAATATGGACTATCCGGTAGCTTTAAAGGAAGCACAGGCATTAGGTATTGCAGAATCTGACCCGACACTCGATGTGGAGGGCTGGGACGCAAAATACAAACTCTGCATTATTACCGGACATGCTTATGGCCTGTTCCTTGAACCTGAGGTGGTATTTCACTATGGGATTAGTAATATATCAGGGTTTGATATCAGGTATGCAAAAGAGAAAGGTTTCAAGATCAAGCTGGTCCCTTTTGTTGGAAAGACGGATGAAAACACAATTACCAGTTTTGTCCTTCCACAGTTTATTTCATCTGATAAATATCTGTATAATGTAGATAATGAATATAATGGTGTGATAACGGAAGCAGTATTTGCGGACAAGCAATTCTTCAGCGGGAAGGGAGCAGGCGGTCACCCCACCGGATGTGCTGTACTTTCTGATATCTCTGCGAGCTCTTACGGTTACAGGTATGAATATAAAAAGTATCAGCAGGGAACAGTATTAAATTATACGAGAGATTACAAGCTTGAAGTATACCTGAGGTATAAGAAAGAAAGCGACCGGAAATTGTTCGGGATTACGGAAGTCACTGAATACTTCAGCAGTAAATCGTATAAATATGTGATTGGAATTGTAAACCTTGAAACACTTTACAGGTTAAAGGAGCAATTGCTGAACATGGATATATTTATTGTTAAAACAGGAAGAAAACAATGATTGATGTTCCTTTGTGACTGAAAGTAACAGGTAGTGAGCAGGTTTATGGTATAATAGTTCTCAGGAATGATTTTAAGTCAGGATAGGTTTCAACAACACGATAAACTTCACACTCGCGACAATTGGTATTTTTACAGAAAGGTCCTTTTTCAGATGCCTCCCAGCAGGGGTACGTATCACTAAAGAATGCCATGCAATTTTTACGCTCCCTGGCTGGACAACTCCGGATCGTCCAGCATGGTATTAGGGCAAACAGACTCTTAATTCCGGCAATATTCAGCCCGTGCTCATCGAGTAATTTATGAATAAATTTCAGCCTCAGAATATCAACCTGTGAAAATAAATTACGGTTAGATTCTTTCCGGAAGGGTATTATTAATCCTTTATCGATATACTGCCTGATGGAATGTACCGGGATTCCTGAAAGGACTGAAGATGTACTCAGGGTGTAAAGTGGTGTTGTACTGGAGATTATAGTATTCATCATAAATTATGGCAATTCCAAGTGCCTTTCCTCCTCCTGCCAGCAGTGAAGTACAAATCTACCGGTTAAATTCTTAACAGAAGAAATTTCAGGATAAATATACAACTTTATTAGAAATAATGTTTTAAATTCACAAAATCTGTATTAGAAAATACAGATGAAGGCATGCAAATAACTTGTAATTACATCAAATATTTTGTTTTAGCTTAATAATCAAATAGATGCGGTTCTATATACCACCACAACTATTACGACTTGGGCTGGCATTTGTAATTTTTGTCACTCTCTTTTTATTTATAAGACATTCCCTCGTTCCGGAATCTTTCGGACAATATGGCTTTTATCGTGGTGAAGCACTCGGGGAAATTGCAGGTTTACCAGTGAGGTTTGCAGGGCAGAAAGCATGTCTCGAATGTCATCAGGATATTGATGAATTAAAACAACAGGATGTCCACAGTGATATAAGTTGTGAAACATGTCATGGCCCTGGTCAGATACATTCAGAAAACGGAGACACAACCTTGCTGGAGAAACCTGTAGACCGCGAATCTTGCGGGATTTGTCATTCTAAAAATAAAGCGAGGCAAAAGGATGTCGTATTTCAGGTCGACCTTAAGGAGCATAATGTCCAGAAAAGATGTATTGAGTGTCATTATCCCCATCAGCCATGGAGCATGAAAGAGTAAGATCGTCAAGAAGGAAATTCCTTAAATCGGCGGCAATGTTCAGTGGAGCTGCCATTGGTTATAAATGGTTGAGTTCATCGGAGGTTCTGTTACTTGCTGATGAGCCTGAGGAAGGGAGCCTTCCTTGGTATGGTTTAGTGATTGATATAGAAAAGTGTATCGGCTGCGGTAAATGTGCAAAGTACTGTAAAGCAGAGAATAATGTTCCTTCCGAACCATTCTTCTTCCGCACATGGGTAGAACAATATACTGTCAAGAATGATGGCAGCGTGACCATTACATCGCCCAATGGCGGAATAGATGGCTTTGAACAACAGGCGGCTGACGACGAGATTTTCAAATCATTTTTTGTTCCCAAGATGTGTAACCATTGTTCCAAGTCTCCCTGTATCCAGGTTTGCCCTGTCGGTGCAACGTTTGAAAGTCCTGAAGGTGTTGTGCTTGTTGATGAAAAATATTGCATCGGTTGCAGGTACTGTGTACAGGCGTGTCCTTATGGCTGCAGGTTTATTCATCCTGTCAAGAAAGTTGCCAGTAAGTGCACTCTGTGTTACCACAGATTAAAGAAAGGTCTGGATCCCGTATGTATTGATGTTTGTCCTACAGGCGCCAGGATGTACGGTAACCTTAAGGACCGGGACAGCAAGATAGTTCAGTTTCTTAAAGAGCATACCACCCAGGTACTGAGGCCGCACCTCAATACAGGTTCAAAACTTTATTATAATGCACTAAGCTCCGAGGTAAAATAAAATGGATCCACACAC
>JADDYF010000361.1 GCA_015712185.1 Bacteroidales bacterium | reverse complement strand
AGCTGCATCGCAGGGTAGCTATGTTTGGAAGAGATAAGCACTGAAAGCATCTAAGTACGAAGCTCGTCTCAAGATGAGATCTCCCTTAAGGGTCGTTGAAGACTACGACGTTGATAGGCTGCAGGTGTAAAGACGGTACCGTCAAAGCTGAGCAGTACTAATTACCCGTGAGCTTTCTGAGTAGATTTTATTGACTTTCTTAACCAATGTGTCATAAGGTATTTACGACCTTAAGGTGACTATAGCGGCGGGGTTCCACCTCTTCCCATTCCGAACAGAGAAGTTAAGCCCGTCAGCGCCGATGGTACTGCAATCGTGGGAGAGTAGGTAGTCGCCGACTTTATATAAAGAAGCCCTCCGGGAAACCGAAGGGCTTTCTTTTTTGACGTAAGAACGAAGAACAAACGAAGTCAGAATGCAGAAGTTCCCGCTTCTTAATTCTTGAATCGATTGTTCTTCGTTCTCAGTTCAAAGAATCCTAATAGAACTTGTATCTCTTGTCAACAATATTTGCTCCCTTGCGCAAGGCTTCATAGGCCTCATAGCTGCCCCTCATCTGCAAAGTGCTCATGAGCCGCTCCCTGAGCAGTTTGAGATCTTCACCTTCAGGTATTGTAATACCGTTCACAAAAAACATGTATACACCATTGTTCCCGGTTACGGGCCCTGTAACAATTCCCTGTTTTGCAGCCGATGCAGCGGCAACAAGAGCCGGTTCATTACCAACCCCCGGTAAAGTATATGACCTGAAAGTGATCTGGGTTGCTTCCTGAACAGTCAGTCCCATTTCCCTTGCTATATCATCAAGGGTTTTTCCGGGTTCCTTGTTCTTTGCGAATTCACCTGAAATGAGCTCTGCCTTCTTCTCCCTTAACAGGTCAAATCTTATCTCGCTCTCAACATCCTTAATGGGAGCAATGCCTTCTTCCTGTGCTTTTGTACAGAATCCCACCACATAATTGTTTCCGACTTCAAACACTGCCTGCTCGCTGTTGTCAAGAACTATTTTGCCGGCATCGGTTGAAAACAATGAGATCACCAGTGATCGCGGATTTTCGAGTCCCGGCAGAGCTTTCTGGGTGGGTATTACATCATTTGCAACCCTTTTTGTCAGGTTTTGAGCAGCAATGGATGCTGTAAACTTATCGTAAGTATCGTTGGTGCCGGCAAACTGGCTTGCCTCACTGTAAATCCTCTGATTCGTAGCCGAGCTTGCCAGTATTTTACGGTCAACAATACCTACATCATATTTCCGGGAATTTTTTGATTCTTCAAGGATCTCGATAATGTGTATCCCGTAATTTGTTTCAGCAGTCACAATTTCTCCCTTTTTTGCCGTGAAGCATGCATTGTTGAACGGAACAACCATTCTTCCTTCGGGGAACCATCCCAGGTCGCCTCCGATTTGTGCCGAACCCTGATCGTCAGAGTTGGCAATGGCCAGAGCTTCAAACGGAGAGCCCGACTTAATAAGCCTGACAAGACTGTCAGCCATAGCCCTGGTCTGTTCAGATGATCTTGTCTGGTTCGGTGCGAGTAATATATGCCTTGCATGTACCGAATCCGGTCTTTCAGCAACACCGATTAAACGGGCAATCTTGAATGAACCATCTTCCTGGTATGGTCCGAAAACACTCTTAAGATCTTCTTTCTTAACGAATTCCCTGAGGTTCTCAGGTACTTCTGCAAGCGGAACATAAAATCCTGTGTGGCGTGTGTCGGCAGTGAGGTTTATGAACTGAACCGGATCATCTGCAGCTGCAAACTCTTCCCTGGTTTTGTTTATCCACTGTTCCGCCTGCTTTATGTCATCCTCAGAGGGTAATACCTCAAAGATTACATATTCAATATCCCTTAATGCGTTTCTCTTGTAATTGTCTTTGTGTTCTGAATAATATAACTCAAGATCACTCTGTTGAATTGTGACTGAGGAATCGGGAATTGCCGAATAATTCTTCATTATAAAGCTGAAATCAACTGTGGAGCTATTTAGAGTCTTGTCGAATTCAGCCTGCCTGGTTGTTGCATATAATCCTTTTGAGACAAGGTTGTTGTACTTTGTGTTCATCCTGTCCTTTACGATCTCATCCTCAAAAAACAACCAGTACCTTTTCGATGTCTCATCAAGTTCAATCTGCTTCAGGAAATTAACGAGAAACGATCTGTTGAATATCCCTGTCGACTGATCTGTGAACAATTGAGTTACAATAGGGTGAGGATTATTACCCAGAACAAGTTCGTCCACCTCTTCTGTACTTACATCAATACCCAGTTTCCTGAATTGTTCATCCTGAATTTTCTCTCTGACCATTTGCTGCCACACCTGTTCCCTGATCGATTCGGCTGTTGCTTCATCAATGGTAGTGGTACCCGATAGTTTGTATATCTCAAAAAGGCTCTGTACCCTTTCTTCAAAATCCTGGTATGAAATATATTTACCGGCAATCTCTCCCATCTCATAGTATTTTCTTGCCTGTATCCTCTGGGTTCGGCCGTTGCCAAAGAAATCGCTCACCACGAACAGAAAAAGTGAGAGACCGATTGCTCCTGCCACAAATACTCCTGCTTTTTCCCTTAAGAACTGAATTGCTGACATTGAATATGCGCTTTATTGATTAATGGAATACTTAACTTTTTTTATTCAGGCGACAAATATAACAAAATTCCTTTAAAACCCCGATCAGCCATTGTTTTGTAATGTGAAATGCCGGTACCTCCAAAAAAACAGGGTAATTCGGGAATAATATATATAAATACTGATTGTTAGTATAAATAAATGGGGGGTATATCAGAAAAATATATAAAATAATCAAAAAACCATTAAAAAAATAGGGTGTCTTTTGAAAATATATATATTTGTGTTAAAATTTCTTTTTATGGCAGAACTAAGATTTAGTGCATTACGAGAGGTGTTTAAAAGGGAGCCGGTAAGGTTTCAGGCTCCCTCAAGAATCGTTTCAGAGTACTTTGGAACAGATGTGTTTGACCTTCATAAAATGGAACACTACCTTTCAAAGGAAGCTTACCGTGTGGTGAAGAGAGCAATTGAGGAAGGCAAGTCGTTAACTCGTCAGGAAGCAGAACAGGTAGCGATTGGACTTAAAGCCTGGGCTCTTGAAAGAGGTGCCACACATTTCACTCACTGGTTTCATCCGCTTACGGATGGAACTGCTGAGAAACACGACGGATTTCTGGAGGTCGGAGACAGGGGACATGTTGTCGAAAACTTCTCCGGCGAGGTTCTTGTTCAGTCTGAGCCCGATGCTTCAAGTTTTCCGAGCGGAGGTATCAGAAATACATTTGAAGCAAGAGGATATACTGCATGGGATGTATCATCACCTGTATTTATTGTCGGCACCACTTTGTGTATCCCTACAATCTTTGTTTCCTTTACAGGTGAGGCTCTTGATTATAAAGCTCCTCTTCTGAAAGCTCTTTCGGAACTTGACAGGGCAGCAGTGGATGTCTGCCAGTATTTCGACAAGAATGTTACAAAGGTCTTCGCGACACTGGGTATTGAGCAGGAATATTTTCTCATCGATGAGGCATTATATTATGCCCGCCCCGACATTGTTCTGGCTGAACGGACACTCATGGGGCATCAGTCATCCAAAGACCAGCAGCTGGCAGACCACTATTTTAGTTCGATTCCCGAGCGGGTGATGTGGTTCATAAAGGATTTTGAATGTGAAGCCCATAAGCTTGGCATCCCTGTTAAAACGAGACATAATGAGGTTGCCCCGAACCAGTTTGAATGTGCACCCGAATATGAGGAGGTGAATCTTGCAGTCGACCATAACCAGCTCCTTATGGACATTATGAAACGTGTGGCACGCAAACACAAATTCAGGGTACTATTTCATGAAAAACCTTTTGCCGGGATTAACGGGTCGGGAAAGCACAATAACTGGTCGATGGCAACAAATACAGGGGTCAATCTCCTGTCGCCCGGGAAGAATCCCAAATCAAACCTGCAATTTCTTACCTTCCTTATAAATGTCATCAAAGCAGTACATGACAGCAATGGATTGATCCGGGCATCTGTTATGAATCATTCGAACTCCTACCGGCTCGGTGGTCATGAAGCGCCGCCTGCTATTATTTCCGTATTCCTGGGAGCTTATCTCACAAACATACTGGAGGAAATTGCACGGAAGGTTACTGACAGGAAGATGACACCTGCCCTGAAAACTGAACTGAAGCTGGGTATCGGTAAGATTCCCGAGATACTGCTCGACAATACCGACCGGAACCGTACTTCGCCATTTGCATTTACCGGGAACAGGTTCGAATTCAGAGCGGTGGGATCATCTGCAAACTGCAGCGGCCCGATGATAGTTCTGAACGCAGCAGTAGCTCATCAACTTATAAAGTTCAGGAAAGAAGTAGATCTGGTGATCAGAAAAGGACGGAACAAGGATGAAGCGATCTTCCAGGTCTTAAAGAAATATATCCGTGAATCGGAAAACGTCCTGTTCGAAGGTGACAACTACAGCAAGGAGTGGCACCAGGAAGCAGCAAGAAGAGGACTAACCAATATTCCCAGCGTTCCTGAGACACTGAAATACTATCTTTCGCCGAGGTCGAAAGATGTGCTTATTGGAACGAGGATCTTCAATGAGAAGGAACTTGAAGGACGTGTGGAGGTTGAATATGAGAAGTTCACCAAGAAGGTCCAGATTGAAGCCAGGGTACTGGGTGATGTAGCAATAAACCATATAGTTCCGACAGCAATCAGGTATATGACCTCGCTTCTGGAGAATGTAAAAGGGTTGAAAGATGTTTTCAGCGAACCTGAGTTTGAAAGACTTGCGGGCGCCCGGAAGGAGATGATAATCACCATTTCCGATCATATAACGGCTGTCAAGAAGATGGTTAATGAGATGGTGGAGGAACGCAAGAAAGCCAATGTAATTCAGGATTCCTATAAGAAAGCAATTGCATATGAGAAGCATGTCAAACCTTATATCAACGAAATAAGAGTCCGTATTGACAAGCTCGAGCTGATCGTTGATAATGAGATCTGGCCGCTACCGAAATACAGGGAGCTGCTCTTCACAAGGTAGATACCATTGTTCTGAAAAAAAAGCTCCTGAACATTGAGGATCAAGAGGCTGTATTAAAAGTCCTTTGTGCCCCTTTGCGTTGTACTTTGTGGTTAAGCTTAAATCATTGAACCACAAAGGACCACAAAGGCCACGATAGCTGTCGGGAGCACGAAAAGCACAAAAGAAGAAGGATCTGAAGCAGATACTTTTGAGTTCTTTATAATAATTGTTATCCCATGTCGTTTGTAGTTTACTCCGGTCTCATTAAAATGATTATTTTTATATCGAAACCGGAAAGGCTGTCATGAAACGAGCTGTCATATTTCTTATATTAATGGTTTTTGTCTCTTCTCACGATTCTTTTACACAGAAGCGGAAAGCAGAGAGGGCGTATTCTGCTTTTGCGGCCGGCGAATACTTTGATGCAATCGACGAATTCAAGGATGCATACTCCAAAACAAACAAGGCCGACAAAGCTACACGCACCGAACTGATATATATGATAGCTGAATGTTACAGGCTTACCAACGACCCTAAGAATTCAGAGACGTGGTATAAGCTTGCCGTGAAATCAGCAAACTCCCGTCCTGAAGCACAATACTGGCTTGCTGTATCGTTCAAGAAAAGCGGAAGGTATCAGCAGGCAATTGATGAGTTCAAGAAATACAAACAGATAGCTCCTTCCGATCCAAAGGCCGATCAGGAGATAAGAGCATGTGAACTGGCAATGGAATGGCAGCGAAACCCCGAATCATACAAAGTTGAGGAGCTGAAAGACCTGAATTCCAAAGAGTCTGATTTCAGTCCATCATACGGGCGGGATGATTTCGGCCTGGTTTATTTTACCTCCTCACGGGATGATGCTGAGGGAAACAAAACACACGGTGCCACCGGACAGGGATTTACGGATATCTTCGAAAGCCGCCTCGATAAGAAATCGAAGTGGAGCACACCGGTGCCTGTCGATGGACTAAACAGCGAATTCGAGGACGGAACGCCATTCTTTACAGATGAATACGGGGAAGTTTACTTCACCAGATGTGAAGCAGGAAAGCGGGAACAAAAGGGCTGTGTGATAATGACCTCACAAAAATCGGGTGGCACCTGGAGCGAGCCGAAAAATATTGGAATTCTTCCTGACTCACTTGTCGCAGCACATCCTGCCCTGACGACTGACGGACTTACATTATATTTTGTATCGGATATAGCGGGCGGATTTGGCGGCAAAGATATCTGGAAATCGACGCGTACCGGAGGATCATGGTCCAATCCGGTCAACCTCGGTCCCGATATAAATACAGGCAGCGACGAACTGTTCCCTTATGTCAGGGAGGACGGAACACTTTACTTCTCATCTGACGGACAGATAGGAATGGGGGGACTTGATATTTTTAAGGCTGTTTTACAGCCAGACGGATCGTGGCTGGTACAGAACATGAAAGCTCCCATTAACAGTTTTGCCGATGATTTCGGGATAACCTTTGAAAAGGGAAATGAACGCGGGATCTTCAGTTCAACACGAAAAGGGAAGGGCAACGATGAGCTTTATACCTTTGAGCTTCCGCCGCTGAGATTCAATATTACAGGACTTGTAAAGGATGAAAAGACGGGTGCGCCGATAGAAAGTTCAACAATTCAGCTTATTGCCAGTGACGCATCAAATCTGCAGGCAGAGACAGGGGCTGGCGGCGATTTCAAATTTGCATTAAGACCTGATGTCGATTATATCTTTCTTGCGTCAAAGAAAGGTTACCTTATCGGGAAGGAGAAGGAAACAACCAAAGGCCAGGTCAAAAGCCGCGATTTCCTGGTTACTATTCTGCTGACACCAATTGACAGGCCGATTGAGCTTCCGAATATTTTCTATGATTTCGGGAAATGGGATCTGCGTCCTGAATCGATGGTCTCGCTTGACAAGCTCGTTGAGACTCTTGCCGATAATCCCAATGTCACCATCGAGCTTATGTCTCATACTGACTCTCGTGATACTGAAGAATATAACCTGGATCTGTCACAGAAACGCGCACAGTCAGTTGTGGAATACCTGATTGAAAAAGGTGTTGAGGCTGAAAGATTGTCGCCGCGCGGCTATGGAGAGTCTAATCCAAAGGTGGTTGATGCAGCAATAAATGCCCAGTCACCATTTCTCAAAACCGGAACTTCGCTGACAGAACAATACATCAATACTCTTGCCAGCGAGGAGCAGAAAGAAATAGCACACCAGATAAACCGCAGAACAGAATTCAGGGTGCTGAGGACAGACTATATATCGCCGAAGAAATAGTTTTTTAAGAAGCATGTACTCACCCCCCTATTTCCCCCTCTCTTTTGACCGACCCCCCAACCCCTCCCGACCTGTGGTCGGGACTGGCTCTAAAGGGGGGCAAAGGTGGAGTTATAAGATACGTCACTAATAATCTGTGACTTAAGCCCCCTTCAGGGAGCAGTCCCGTGAAGCGTGACGGGGGTCTTTTCTATATATTACCTACGTATTAAAAAACGTATTAAAAGCAGTATTATAATACGTAGTTGAGATATAAAGAGGGGATGGGTACATGAGATAATGTAATTAATCTGTACTATTCTTAAATTAGCAATATCAAAAATTTAATTCTTTATATACTATGAAGACTATCGTTTCATCATTTCTCCTTATTATTACTGCAGTCTTTACACTTACAGCCTCAGAACCCTCCGATCCCATCCGCATACTCGTCATTACAGGCGGGCATGGCTATAAGACGGAACAATTCAACCAGATGCTCTCAAGCCTTGGCCCGGAGATAACCTGGCAGGTTGCAGAGCTGCCCGGAGCATACGACATGTTCAGAACCGAGAACAGGAACGAATATGATGTTCTGGTTTTTTATCATATGTGGCAGAAGATCACAGATGAACAGGCCATGGTTTTTACCGAGTGTATAAAAAAAGGCAAACCGGTGGTCGCCCTTCATCACAGCATCTGTGCCTTCGACGACTGGACTGAATACTGGAATATAATAGGAGGTAAGTATTTCCATAAAGAGACAACATTCAACGGGAGGGTATACCAACCTTGCTCATATATCCATGATCTTAATTTCAATGTAAAGATTGCCAACAAAAAACACCCGGTAACAAAAGGAGTCTCAGGTTTCCCAATCTTTGACGAAACATATAAGGGTTATTATGTAGCAGACGGTGTTACTCCTCTGCTGACAACAGACGAACCAAGCAGCACACCCACTATCGGCTGGGCAAAGAAATACGGGAAATCAAGGATTGTTGTCCTCCAGAGTGGCCATGATGCACCTACATTTGAAAATCCCAGTTTCAGAAAGCTCCTGAAACAGGCAATAGAATGGGTTGCAAAGTGACACTTTATAAGGTTACCAGTCCGGCTTCTTTCAGAATATAGATATAGTTCACGATATCCTGCAGATCGTTTTCTCCTGAACGAATCTGGGCATCAAGCAGCTTTTTGATATCGAGAGCCGAGTTTGTACCATTGCAAAGCCTGCCCAGCTCCTGGGTGTCTACCAGGCGGTTATTATACGGATATTTGGTTCTTACTGAGCTGTCAAGTTTCCCGAGCGCTTCAGCATATCCCCTGTACCCTTTTGCTGTGACTGTATCTGTAGCCCTGGGAATAATTGTTTTAGCTTTTGTTTCGAGTGTGGTAGGTTTGAAGGCTATGCCTGATATTCCCAGCTCCCTGGCCTTGTTCTCCGCATAGCTGTCAAACGCAGAGATAGCACCTGTGCCTATCGCATCGACTGAAGCGGTTAGTTTGGTCAGGTCGTTATTTAATATTATTGATGCAGATGAAAGCTCCGAAGTAGCATTTAATGTAGCTTTTTCATTGATGACAGCAGCTTCGATATATCCTTTCGTTTTCTTATATGCCGGTTCAAAGTTCTCCCTTGTGGCCTTTGTCAGCTCATCAACAGCACGTGAAAGCTGTTTCCCTATACGTGCCGATCCGTTGGCGGCAACCTCATTTGCTATTCTTAATGCAAGATTATCGTCAGCGCCTGCTATTGTATATGCTGCAGCTGCACCGATGAAACATACTCTTTTGAGCTGTGTGGCATCACATTTGTCAGCGATATCCTGAGATGTGTGATAATAAAGGTCAGGCCAGGTGATCATCATTATTCCCGGGACCTGAACACCCCAGTCGTTGAATACCTCGTGATCGGAAGCGCCATAGTGATCGTCAACAGCATAGTAGAACGGGTCATCAGTTCCGGTCGGAGCTACTATCCGTTTGATGAATCCGCCTCTGCCTGATACTGCAAGTCCTTCCCTGTTGCCCAGACCTACATAGTTATAATAGTTTTCCATAACATCATTTATATAATGCGGATTCCCGTAAGTTGTCCTGTGCATGCAGAGGAACGACTGGCTTCCTTTAAGCCACAGCCCAACCATATCGAGATTAATATTGCAAAGGGTTTTCTTCATCAGCTCCTTGTTTTCATTAACCCACGGACCGGTTCCGGAAAACTCGGGAGCCCAGATGAACCTGATAGTTCTTTCAGGTCGTTCAATCCTTCCCTCATTAATCATTGTATTAAGCATCCTGGCTATTTCAAGTATTGCCGCACACCCTGAGAGGTCGTCATTTGCACCCATCTTTACAAATCCCTCATAGAGGTGTGCCGAGAATATCACCTCACCGGCATCCGGGTCAGTACCTTTTATGATGCATGATGGAACTTCAAGATCATAACTGAGGGTCTGGGTCCGGACAACTGCATGAACTGTTATTTTCTCCTGTCCCATAAGCCTGTCGCGCAATATGATGCCTTCCCTCGGCGGAAGGAAAAATCCAAATTTAGCATTGCTTTCGCCGCCCCGTCTGCCTCCTATGCCCGAAATAGGGATGGCAAGCGGAACCTCATATGGTCGCGGCGAGTTATATGAGATCACACCGAGTGCTCCTTTTGCCACAGCCTGAGAATGGACCATCGATATACTCCCCGATGTGACTGCAATCTTACCTGAGACACCGGCTTTTTCTATATCCTCCGGCCTTCCCTCTCCGACCCATACCAGCTCTGCTGTTACGTCAGCATCCGCGCTTCCCGAAGCAAGCACTGCCGGAAGATCGTCATAATCAGCAATCTTTGAACGGCCCGGGCTTACTTCCCAGAGGGTACCTTTAATACCATCCCATGTCTGTCCTCCGGGATACTTGTTTACTACAGCGCTTTCAAGCCCGTATTCCTTCAACTTGTCAAATACGTACCGGGTCTCAAAGAAATAATCGGTATATTCCGAAGCAGGCCGGTCATGAATATATGCGGCCATCTCGATTATATGGTTTAAAGCTCTTTCACCGGATGCTTCCCCGATAAGCTCATCAA
>JADDYF010000346.1 GCA_015712185.1 Bacteroidales bacterium | reverse complement strand
AGCAAGCGAATAATTAATTCTTCCAAAAAATGAGATTAATTTATACATGGATGCACCTGATCCTACATCACCGGTTAACAGCTGTTCTCCGGCGCCCAGATTGTTAAAACCAAAAAGGTTTGTCACAAAATACCGGTTTTGTGCAAAAGCTGACTGGTAATGGTAATCCTCATAAGAATAACCTCCCAGCAGGTTTACATCATGGCTGCCAAACTTCCTTGCATAATTTACTGTTGCCTCAAGCAGATTTTTATCACTTGTTGAATTCGAGCGGGATGCAGTTCCATTAGATGCTCTTCCGGCACGGGTCCGCGAATCAAGGTAATTGCCGGCATCGTAGGAATTGCGTTCCTTGTAAAAATTAATTCCTGCTGATAAACCGTTTGTAATCTTCAGTGTTGCCTTTCCATTTACATATAGCATGCCTGCTTTTTGAGGAAACTTGTTGTATTCTTGATTTCTGACCGGATTACCCTGGTCATATTCATCAGAATCCCACCATGTTCCGTCAGCGTTTTTTACCGGGATGGTAGGCACAACATTATAAGCCAGGACAAAATTATATGTATAAGTAGACTGATAGTCCCTCTGGTTCAGACCACCCGACAGATTCAGATCCAATCGCTCTTTTAAAGCCTTTTGATTGATCGAAAACCTGGTACCAAGCCGTTTCTGGTAGTTGTCCTTCATAACACCCTGCTGATCCTGATAAGAAACAGAGACCCTGTAACTATTGTTAGTTCCTGCTCCTGAAACCGACAAATCGTGGTTCTGGCTGACTCCTGTCCTCATGATTTCATCAAACCAGCTGGTGTTGGCTCCCTTATCAAAAACGCTGATATCAACATTGTTATCTTCAGCCCATTGCCTGTATTCATCGGCTGTCAGCACATCGGGCTTGTTACTTACAATGTCAATAGCACCATACACATTATAATCTACTGTTGTTCTGTTCTGGACTCCCCTTTTAGTCGTGATCAGAATTACCCCGCTGGCTGACCGTGAACCATAGATAGCTGCAGCTGAAGCATCCTTCAATACGCTGATTGATTCTATATCCTGTGGAGCAACCGAGTTCAGAGCCAATCCCGGAACTCCATCTATTACAACAAATGGTTCACTGCTTCCGGTTAATGATGAAGTACCCCTTAACCTCATGGATTGTTCAGCGGTAACATCACCGGTTGAAGTTGTGATGGTTAATCCGGCAACTTTGCCCTGTATAAAATCAGCGGCGGTTCTTGTAAGACCTGCATTAAAGTTTTTTTCTGTTACATTGGTGACTGAGCCCGATATAGCCCTCCTTTGCTGGGTTCCATAACCGACCACTACAATTTCATCCAGTCCTGTGACGCTTTCGACGAGTGAAATGTTTACAGAAGTTTGAGACCCTACAATCACTTCCAGAGGAGTGTATCCGACAAATGTAAACACAAGCACAGAACCGGCGGAAGCAACATTAAGAGTATATCTCCCGTCAGCGTCTGAAATTGCTCCATTTGTTGTCCCTTTTTCGATAATATTAACTCCCGGTAGGGCCTGGCCTTTATCATCAGTAACACGGCCAGAGACAGTCCTCTGCTGATTATTGTTTTTCATTGACCCAGCCTTTTCATCCGGCTGAGATGATGCAGCAAAGATTTGGAAAGATCCTGACAATAACAAAACAGTTGCCAGTTCCAAAACTATCATGATCTTCTTAAGATGTGATAGTAATGAAACAAAATGAGTAGTTTTTTTTGTCATAAGATAAATATTAGGTTATTAAAAATGCATTAAGGCTATCAGATAACGTAGCAATAAAAGTATAATAATCAGATAATTCCACGTCTCCAAGAGGCAGGCTTTTTCATAGGCAGACAGTTTGATGACACATCGTGAATATTGTGTCATAATTTATAAAGAAAACATTAAAAAAACAAGATCCGGATTAAAAAAATATTACTAAACCACAATACGCATTAAAAACAATAAAATATAGCCTGGATAGTGTCCGATAAATACTATTTTTGATCACAAATGTTATGTATAAAGAATATCCGTCATCCACAACATCAACGACTCTTTACATGTCATTCATTTATTAGGCAGCTAATCTCGGAAATGAAAAAATTTGCTCCTGGTCTAATTATGCTTTTCCTGTTTTTTTCATGTAAACACGCAGAAAAAGAGAAAAATGAACTTTTTTCATTATTAACACCTGCCATAACCAATGTTGATTTTGTAAATCAACTAACTGAAAACGAGCAATTTAATATCGTAAAATATCTGTACTTCAACAATGGTGCCGGTGTTGCTGCCGGTGACATAAATAATGATGGTCTGGCAGACCTGTATTTCACATCAAATCAAAATCCTAACAAATTATACCTGAACAGGGGAAATCTCAAATTTGAGGATATAACCGAAAAGGCCGGAGTGGCAGGCGAAGGCGATTGGAAGACCGGTGTAACAATGGCAGATGTGAACGGGGACGGGTTTTTGGATGTATATGTTTGTCAGGTTGGAAATTACAGGGTTGTTCATGGGAAGAACCAGCTGTTCATTAATCAGGGAGACCTTACATTCACTGAAGAAGCACATAAATATGGACTTGATTTTGAAGGCTTTTCTACCCAGGCAGCATTTTTTGATTACGATCTGGACGGGGATCTTGATATGTATCTTTTGAACCATTCAGTACATACTTCACGCAGTTATGGTGACGCATCCCTGCGCTTCGAACATGATTCCCTTGCAGGAGACAGACTATACAGGAATGATGAGATTAATGGAAAACAGGTTTTTCATGAAATTACAGGTCTGGCAGGTATTTACAACAGTCAGATTGGATATGGCCTGGGAGTGAGTATCTCTGACATAAATAACGATGGCTATCCTGATATTTATATTTCAAATGATTTCCACGAAAACGATTATTTGTATTTAAATAACTGCAATGGTACTTTTTCGGAGCGATTAACAGAATTTATCAAGCATACCAGCAGATCCTCGATGGGCAATGATGTAGCAGATTTCAACAATGACGGCCTGTTGGATGTGATGGTTTTAGATATGCTCCCGGAGGAGGAAATAATCAGGAAACAATCGGGAGGGGAAGATGGCTATGAACTTTTTATGTTAAAGCTTCAACATGGTTACAGTCATCAATATGTACGTAATGTGCTCCAACTAAACCTGGGCGGCGGGATGTTTAGTGAAATAGGACTATTGGCCGGGATATATGCCACTGACTGGAGCTGGTCTCCTCTGTTTTGTGATGTTGACAATGATGGATGGAAAGATCTTTTTATTACCAATGGCATTTACAGAAGAGCCAATGATCTGAATTATATCAAATTCATGACAGAAAATGATTTTTTCGAGTCGAAAAGCGAGGAAGAGGTTCCTGATAAAGTAATATATGAACAGATGCCCCTGTATCCAAACATCAATTATATTTATAAAAATAACCGGGACCTTACATTCACTAATATGGCTGAAGAATGGGGTTTCAATACACGTTCTTATTCCAATGGTGCCACATATGCTGACCTTGATAATGACGGTGATCTGGATCTTATTGTCAATAACATCAATGAACAAGCATATATATACAGGAATAATGCCACAACTCAGTTAAAAAACCATTTCTTATCTGTCGTATTAAAAGGAAAAGGTCGGAACACCAGGGCGGCAGGAACCCGTGTTACAGTTTTTTGCAAAAGTCAGAAACAGGTAGCCGAACAATTTACCACAAGAGGATTCTCATCGTCAACCTCAGGGGTATTGCATTTTGGACTGGGACCGGAAAAAATAGTTGATTCACTCGTTGTGCGCTGGCCGGACCTTTCAGAACAGTTGATAAAAAATATTACAGCTGACAAGGTTATTACTCTGGAAATGAATAGTTCAGGGAATACCGTCAGAAAAACTGAACAGAATCATGAAATCATAAAGTTATTTTCCAGAGCCAGTATACCCGGACTGGAATTCAGGCACAGGGAGAATCCGATCGCTGATTTTCAGCGCGAACGCCTGATTCCCCATGGTTTGTTTGCGGAAGGTCCTGCTCTGGCAGTTGGAGATATAAATGGTGATGGGCTGGAAGATCTTTTTGCAGGCGGTGCTAAAGGACAGGAATCCAGAATATTCATTCAACAAGCGGATGGAGGATTCGAACCATTTGAAGTGCCTGTTTTTGAGAAGGACATTAACTCCGAGGATGTGGATGCAGCTATTTTTGATGCAGATGGTGACGGTTATAATGATCTCTATATAGT
>JADDYF010000322.1 GCA_015712185.1 Bacteroidales bacterium | reverse complement strand
CGGAGGCTGGCCGCCAGCTGTTCTTTCCTCAGATCAAACAACTGAAGTTCCGGGCGGAATAATTCGGTTGTCATTTTATCTTCAGTCACAGGAATTGCCAGTTCGGCAGAGGGATCAATTTCAGTTCCTGTAAAGCCTGACAGTATTCTGATAAGGGAGGTTTTACGGATATTATTCTCATTCAGCTGCTGTTCAATCTTTATCTTCTCGGAGGTCATCACATCCAGATCACTCTTAAGAATGACTCCGCTGCTAAGAGCCGATTGCATAGAGGTTATACGCTTGTTAATTAATTCGAGGTAGCTGGTTAACAGCTCTTTCTGCCGGTTCAGCAGAAGGATGTTGAAAAAACAGGTGTTTATCTGCCCGCGAATCTTGTACAGATCTGTTTCAGTCTGTTTTTCATTGACACTGAGCTCCGCCTTTTCAACAGTCCTGGCACTCTTTATTGCACCGCCATCGTAGATCACCTGGTTAATATCGACTGTAATTTTATATTGTTCGTGCGGCAGGGGATTTATCAGATCGGCAATACCCGGAACAGGCAGATCACCAAGGATGTCAGCCATATCGACCACCGAGGAATTGTATACAAAGCTGCCATTGGCATCAAGTGTGGGAAGCCAGCCTTTTGACAAGTTTTTATCTTTCAGCGCTGATATCTGTGAATAGGCTTTTCTCTCCCCGGCAATCGGCGTGGTATTAACCGCCAGATCGTAACACTCTTTAAGCGTCAGAATCTTCTGGCCTTTAAGCCATGACACACAGGTTATAATTAAAATGAACAGTATCAGGATTCTCTTTTTCATTTCTGTTTCTTTATAATTTTTGCTTTGTGCCCAATTATACTTGCTTCTTCAGCGCATTTATTATAAAATCCGGGGCGTACTCTTTCCGTTCCTCAATATACTGATCAAAATCATAGCCCATTTTTTCCATTATACTTGCAATCACCGGTCTGGCAGCAAACGGGAAAACACTCATTCCGGCGACGGTTGTCATAAACTGGGGAATGGTTTCTCTGGTAATATTATAGTTTTTAAGTTCTTCCTTATGCTGAGCTTCAAGAACCGTCCATAATTTATTAATATCAATTTTCTGAACCACCTTCCTTATCCTTCCTGGATTCCGGTGGAATTCATTTAATATGAAAAGTGGAAGCTTAGGATTCTTTTGCATGAAGGTAATATGCTCCCTGAAAAAGAACCTTAACTTCTCTTCCAGGGATAGATTCTCATCAAATATAGGTGCAAACTTTTTGAACATCTGCCCCGCGATCTTTTCGAACACCGCATTGAAAAGCCGGTCCTTGGTCCGGTAGTAATAATGAAGCAGCGCCTTATTTATCCCTGCATGATCGGCAATATCCTGCATCCTTGCACCGTCCATTCCCTTCTCGATGAATACCTCTGTTGCCGATTCAAAGATTTTTTCCTCAGTAAGCTTGTCGTTTTCTGTCATTTTCTTTTAACTCTAAGGTTTAATCAAAGAGATAAACCAAATAGATTAACCAGATGGTCAAATTTAAAACAGATTTTTTATAAGAACAAATATTCAGCAAAAAATTTATGTATTGTTTTGGAGATGATCTGATTACCAAATCGGGCGTTTTGTTTATTATTGTTCCGCAATTACCTGGAGATCAGCGAGAATCTCCACTCCAGGATGGAAAATAACTTTTAAGAAACGCGTTGTGCGGTTAATTATCCTCCTGGGATTCACGTACTCACCCCCCAGCCCCCCTCTCTGCTGGCGCAAAGAGGGGGGTGAAGATTAAAACGTTGACTATTAACCAGATTCCCCCTCGTTACGAAGTAGAGAGGGGGAATACAAGGGGGTGAGTTCATGTGATTTAAAGAGAAAGTAAGGAGGTGACCTCATTGAAGTCCTATTGGAGTAAAGAATTGAAATTCAAATATATCAGGAATCCAACCTCACAACACGTTTTTAAGAAATATGTAATATGCAATATGTATAATAGGGGACGCGAAGATCAGATATAATTGCCTTCGCCGAGCTCGTAAACTCAGTTCCCCGGTGATTGTATCAAAATTCAGATTTTTAAATATAAAAGTTTTAACTTTCCCGGAATAATTGCAATCTGTTGTAACCTTTAAACCATAACACTATGACAAAAGTTGCTATGCTTGGCGCCGGTTTTATCGGCGATTTTTACACTTATTCTATTCAGGGATTCAGGAGCCGCGATCAGGTATATATTATCAACGATCATGACGAATCAAGAGCCAGAACTTTCGCAAAGAAACACGGAATACCCAAGTGGACAACTTCGATGAAAGATGCTGTAAATGATCCCCGGGTCGAGGTCGTTGTTATCGGATTGCCAAACAATCTTCATCTCGAAGCTGTGAAGCTTGCTGCAGCTGCCGGGAAGGCAGTTTTGTGTACCAAACCATTGGGAAGAACTGCAGCCGAAGCGTTAAAGATGCTTGAAGCAGTAGAAAAAGCAGGGGTATTTCATGGTTATCTCGAGGACCTTGTCTATACTCCGAAAACCGTTAAGGCTGTCGGGTCAGTCAAGGCCGGGACGCTTGGTCAGGTAACATGGGTAAGGTCACGGGAGACTCACCCCGGCCCCCACAGCGACTGGTTCTGGACTAAGGAAATATCCGGCGGGGGCGTGTTGCTCGATATGGGCTGCCATTGCATCGAAATTGCCCGCAACTATATCGGCAAGGATATCCGTCCCGTTGAAGTGATAAGCACGGCTGATACTCTGGTCAAGCCAATCGATGCTGAAGATAATGCACTCGGATGGGTGAGGTACCAGAATGGTGCTATCGGCCAGTATGAGGTGAGCTGGACCTTCCGCGGCGGAATGGATCTGAGGGATGAGGTAATGGGAACCGAGGGTACTATATGGGTGAATAATTTTCTCCGTACCGGGTTCGAAATGTTCACTGCAGGAGGAAAACACGGGTATGTTGCAGAAAAAGCCGAATCCGAAAAGGGGTGGATCTTTCCGGTAGGAGATGAAGTTGCAGAGCTTGGCTATACCAATATGTTTACCGACATGTTCGGGTCTTTCGAAAACAAGACCATCCCAATGGAAACATTCTATGATGGCTATATTGTTAATGAAATTATGGATGCCTGTTACCGTTCCGCAAAATCGAGGAAATGGGAACCGGTGAAACTGAGAGTATGGAGAGGAAAGGAAAAAACAGGACCCATCTCAGAGATCAGGGAGTATGACAAAGACCATATTTTTGTCAAGGAGGAAAGGATGCCTGACGGCAGGATTAAAATAATCTTGAAAAATAAAAAAACAGGTAAAATATCACAGGTAGAAAAGAGGAAATAAGCCCTACAGGGATTTCATCTTAAGCCTCAGGCTGTTGCTCACAACACTCACTGAGCTGAGCGCCATTGCTGCACCTGCTATCATGGGATTCAGGAGGAATCCCGTAAAAGGATATAATATTCCTGCAGCAATGGGAATACCGATTGTATTATAAATAAATGCCCAGAAGAGATTCTGTTTTATTGTCGTAACTGTTTGCTTTGACAGTTTAATGGCATGTACTATTCTGGTCAGATCTGAAGAGATGATTGTCATTTTAGATGCATCAATGGCAATATCCGATCCTTTCCCCATTGCAATGCTTACATCAGCCTGTGCCAGTGCCTGCGAATCATTTATCCCGTCGCCGACCATTGCCACCGTCTTTCCGTCCTTCTGCAGTTGCCTGACGAACTCATATTTTGCCTGGGGCAGAACCCCGGCCTTATAGCTGTCAACGCCGGTCGCTTCCGCAACACATCTGGCTGCCTGTTCATTATCGCCCGTCAGCATGTGCACCTCTATTCCGAGGCTGTGCAGCTGCTTTACCGCTTCAACAGACGAATTCTTTATCCTGTCCGAAATTGCCATCACTGACAGTACCTCATTTGAATCTGCGAAAAAAGAGACTGTGCTGGCATTGCTTTCCCATTTTTCTGCAGCAGCCATCAATTCCATGTTGGCTTTAATATGATTCTCTTCTATCAGGCTCCCGTTCCCTATGAAAAACTGTTCGCTGCCGACCCTGGCTTTAATACCCCTGCCGGTAATTGCCTCGACCTGCGACAACAGAAAGCTCCTGGTTACTCCCGATTCCTCAAGGTATCTGACAACCGGCTGAGCCATGGGGTGTTCACTGTTTTTCTGTATATCGAGCAGTATCTTACTGTATTTATCAATGTCTGTATCCTTTTTCCATAAGATCCGGTCAACTGCCGGTTCACCCATCGAAATGGTTCCTGTCTTATCGAGAACTACTGTATCTATTCTGTGCGCAACCTCAAGGCTTTCAGCATCTTTAATCAGGATGCCATTATCAGCTCCTTTCCCTATCCCTACCATTATAGCAGTGGGTGTAGCAAGACCAAGAGCACAGGGACACGCAATTATAAGAACTGTAACAATTGACAGAAGACTGTATGTCAGGGCATTATCAATTCCGGATATCAACCAGACTATGCCGCTTATCAATGCCACAATAATGACAACCGGCACGAATATTCCGGCAATTTTATCCACGAGATGCTGGACCGGAGCTTTACTGCCCTGAGCTTCCCTTACCATCCTGATAATCTGTGCAAGCACTGTATCGCCCCCGACTTTTTCTGCCTGCAGCCTGAAGCTGCCTTTCTGATTGATGGTACCTGCAAAGACCCTGGAATTTATTGTTTTTTCGACAGGCATCGGTTCACCCGAAATCATGCTTTCATCAACAAATGAATTACCCGATGTGATAACACCATCAACGGGGATCCTGTTCCCGGGTTTAACCAGAAGTATATCTCCGGCAAGAACATCTGCAGCGCTGATCTCTTTCTCATTTCCGTCGGACATTATTACAATTACTGATTTAACCTGGAGTCCGACAAGCCTCTTCAGGGCGGATGAAGTATTTGATTTTGCCTTTTCCTCGAGAAGCTTTCCAAGTAAAATGAAGGTAATAATGACACCGGATGCTTCAAAGTAGACATGGCTGTGGATTCCCTCTTTCTGAAGGATCGCAGGGAAGAAGGTGACAAATGCACTGTAAAAATATGCGATCCCGGTGCTGAGTGCAACAAGCGTGTCCATGTTGGCCGAGCGGTGCTTAAGCTGTTTCCAGGCACCTGCCGGGAATTGCCTGCCGAACCAGAATAATACCGGTGTTGCAAGCGCCATCATAATATAGCTGGCGTATGGAATATCACTCAGAAACATCGATATTACAAGCAGAGGCAGGCTTAGCGCTGCAGCTCCGACAGTGTTGTTCCTGATCTTCATGAAATAACTGTATTGTGCCTGTTCTTTGAGTTCCTCGCTGTGATTTTCATCGATGATTATATCATAACCCAGCGACTGGATTGCTCTTTTCATCTCAGCCGGGGTTATCACCTCAGGCAGTGATTCAACAAGTATAGATGCATCGGCCAGGTTCACTGTCGCATTCTTTATACCGGGCAATGTCCTTACAAGTTTCTCGATTCTTGCAGCACACGAAGCGCAAGACATTCCCGTAACCGGATAGGTTTTCGTTATTTTAAAAGCTGCAGACATCCTGTTTCTGTTGAATTAGAATTGAGCAAAGGTAAGCATGCTAAACAAAAATTAACTGTTAATACGTAACATCTGAGGAACAAAAAAGTTGAATCTTTACAGAAAGTAGTTAGTTTTGTATTAACTAACCAAAGTATTAATTTAAGCATTTAACTTATGAAATGGAGAGGCAGGCAAGGCAGCGATAATGTTGAGGATCGCAGAGGAATGTCACCCGGCCGCATGGCAGTTGGCGGCGGTATAGGAACCATTGTGATTGTGCTTATTGTGTTGCTACTGGGAGGAGATCCTTCGTCACTCCTCAATAATATGGGCAGCGGTGCAGCAACCGAGCAATACCAGCCAACAGCAGAAGAGGAAGA
>JADDYF010000316.1 GCA_015712185.1 Bacteroidales bacterium | reverse complement strand
ACCTGCTCCCGTACGATTATCAGCCTTCTGAAAAAACGAAAACCGTTCGGTTATTTTAATCCTGAAGAGAGATTTAATACCTTTTCAAGCATTGCAGAAATATCCTGGGCACCGTTTGTTGTGAGTCCCTTCATGCCGGCTGATTCAGCAGCCCCGACATTGGTTTCAATATCATCAATATATAACGATTCGGCGGCACTGAGGCCGTAATGCTTCAGAAAGTATCTGAAGATCCTCACATCAGGTTTTGACAGTTTTACCTCCGACGAGATCAGTCCGCCGTCGAAATGCCTGAAGAAATAATAATCGTTTTTAATATCATCAAATATATCGAGCGGGAAGTTGGAAAGATAATAGAGTCTGAAACCCTGTTTTTTTAAGCCGGGAAGAAGCCTGACGTTAGTGTCGAGGGGAAACATGATATCCGTACGGAAACTGAAAACCAGGGCTATCTCCTCTTTTTTCAGAGAGGATTTTTTTGATATGGCGTCAATAGCTTCACGGGTTGTGATCTCGCCGTTGTCGAGCATCTTCCATTCACGACTGCCGAATACATCATTCAGGATCGTGGTTCTGATTGTTGAGGGATAGTTTTTCTTTATCAGATATTCAGCAGGTTTGAAGCTGATAAGGACGTTTCCGAGGTCAAATACTATGTTCCTGATCATATTACGGGTTCTTCATGCTGATAGGCTGACCTGTGGCTTCAAGAACATTCCACCAGAGCTCACCTTCCACATCAATCTTCTTGCGCTTCCTGACCGCCATGGGAATGGGTAAGAGTGTAAATTCGTTATTCCAGTATCCCACAACAAAATCGGTCTTTCCCGAAACAGCAGCATGCACGGCATTCTGTGCAAGAAGATTGCAGAACTTGCTGTCGTTTGCATTGGCAGGAGCGCTCCTGATTATATAGCTCGGGTCAATATATTTAATAGAGTAGGGGAATCCCTTTTCATTGAATTCTTCCTTTATCTTTTCCTTGAGATAAATTCCGATGTCTTTATGTTTTATATTGCCTGATGCGTCCTTTTCAAGGTCCTTTGACTCGAAAAGGTCCTGTCCGGCTCCCTCGGCGACCACAACAACGGCATGATGCCTTTCCTCGAGACGCTTGCGGAGCACCTTGAGAAATCCCCGCGGACCGTAAAGCTCAAACGAAATCTCGGGAACAAGAACAAAATTCACCTCCTGGATAGCGAGTGCGGCGCTGGCAGCTATGAAGCCCGAATCCCTTCCCATCAGCTTGACAACGGCAATACCGTTATGAGCGCCCGAGGCTTCATTGTGGGCATTTCTGATGATATCATTTGCGATTGAAAAGGCAGTCTCAAAACCGAATGACTTCTGTATAAGGTCAATATCGTTGTCAATGGTCTTTGGGATTCCGGTAACTGCTATCCTCAGCTTGCGCTTGGTGATCTCCTCATGAATGGCATGGGCTCCCCGTAAAGTACCGTCACCGCCGATGCAGAAAAGAATATTGATGTTAAGGATTTCGAGTGTGTCAACCATCTTCTCGACATCCTGGTTGCCTCTTGAAGTGCCCAGAAATGTACCTCCCGACAGGTGAATGTTGCTTACCATCGGTGCGGTAAGCTCAAGTACCGGATGATTATACTTGGATATCAGTCCCTCATAACCATATTTTATTCCAAGGATGCGGCTGATGCCATACCTGTAGTATAACTGGTTTACAAGACTCCTGATTACATTATTCACACCCGGACAAAGGCCTCCGCAGGTAACAATTCCAACCTTTGTTTTCGCTGGTTCAAAAAAGATATTCTCCTTCGGGCCGGCTTTTTCAAATGAGACAGGTATCTCGCCCGTCTCCCTGCATTTGTTAAAATATTCTACCGAAACATCGTAGAGTATCCTTTCGGAATCATCAACAAATTTGTACACCGGACTATCGGCGCGCTGTGCGCTTTTCAACGGGGTTATAACGTTCCTTGTACCTAAACTGGAAACCAGAAAATCCTCGTACTTCATTTTCTGCGGATGTTAATTTAAACAATGCTCTGATGGGGAGTTACTCCTCGTAGAGTTCAAATGTATAAAAAAAATCACGAGTCCTGTGATTTTTGGAAATCAGATTCTCAGATAATCTGCTTAATTCTCCCGATGAGTCCGTTTTCGAGTCTGACCTTTATTCCGTGAGGATGAATAGGTGCCGTTGTTATTACTTCCTTTACTTTTCCGCCGGTGAGCCTTCCTGTACGTTTATCCTCAAGAAGTTCAACCATTACTTCAATACCTGGCCTGACATCAGCTCTGCGAGTTCCTTCCATAACCAAATTAAATGAAGAGTAGTAAACCTGTCTGAATGATTATCAGGATACAATAATAAAGAAAAATTCCCCGGAAAATATTAAAAGTGATGTTTGATTTGACCAGTAAGAACTAACCGGTGATCAATAGACTCCCTTAATACGTGTCCTGATACGGTAAAGGCCCTTGCTTGCAGTAATATAGAGGCTTTTCCTGTCCCTGTCTCCGAAAGTTACGTTGGCTGTCCAGTCTTCCGGAACAGCGATATTGCCAATCTGCTTTCCCGTTTTGTCGAATATAGTAACTCCCCTTCCGGTGATATAGATATTTCCCTTTTTATCGATAGTCATGCCGTCCGATCCCATCTCACAGAACAGCTTTTTATCTACCAGGCTGCCATCGCTGTTTACCATATACGACCAGGTCTTCTTGTTACCGATGTCTGCCACATAAAGTGTCTTCCCATCGGCAGTGCCTATAATTCCGTTAGGCTGTACAAGATCCTCAGCAACACGCCTGAGTGTTTTGTGGTCAGGAGCGAGGTAATAGACACACTGTTTGTCCTGTTGCATGGATTTGTGATCCCACCACGATCTTCTGTAGAAGGGGTCGGTAAAATAAATTGCTCCGTCAGGGGCAATCCAGAGATCATTGGGACCGTTCAGAAGCTTTCCGCTATACAGCTCCACTATCACTTCGACGGTTTTGTCCATACCTATCTTCCACAGTTCATTCTTTTCATCGGCGCACGACCAGAGGTATCCCTGCCTGTCGAAAAAGAGGCCGTTCGATCTTCCGCTGGGCTGCATAAATGTCGACAATACTCCTTTCGTGCTCCAGACCATAATGCGGTCATTTGGCTGGTCAGTGAAGTAAACATTGCCCTTTGCATCTGCAGCCGGTCCTTCGGTGAAATTGAAATTACCCGAAAGCTTTTCCAGCGTGGCGCCCGGCTTTAAAATCATCGACAGATCATTCTCCTGCGGAAAACCTGTTGCAGCAGACAGCAACAGCGAAACAAAAATCGAAACTGATGATTTCATATTGGGAGGATTGGTAATTTCTTTAAACAGAGCTATATTACAGGGTGACGCTCCTGATCCTGCCAATATAGTTGTCGATCTGTTCCGGCTGTTCGAATCCTATAATTATCATATCCACAGTTCCCAGCCCGAGAACATATTTGAGCGAAGCGTCAATCTTTTCGCTGTCATTCCTGAGTCTCCCGCCTCCGATAAGTTTCATGGCAATCACACCCTTGCCGGCTTTGTGGAATTTCTCTATCACCGGGACTACAAGAGCAGGATCGCGCTGATCCATACTTTCTCCAAAGGGGTTGATGCGGACATGAATAACGTCAACCCATGGATTCTCCGCGGCAACCTGTAAGGCATCAAACGAATGAACTGATACTCCGTGAGCACGGATGACCTGTTTTGCCTTGAGGTTTTCCAGTCCGTCCATAAATCTTTTCTGCTGGTCGGTCCAGGCGCCCGTGGTCATGCAATGAAGCTGAACCAGGTCGAGATAATCGGTGTTGAGTTCCTTCCTGAAACGGTCAACAACAACCTGTGCGTCAGGACGTTCAGGTTCCGGAATTCCCCCGGGTGTCACCCACATTTTTGTTCCCAGCGTATAATTGTCACGCGGTATACCCCTGAGGGCAGATGAGGTGAAAGGATGGGTACCATAGCTGTCAGCGCAGTCAAAGAAACGGATTCCCTTTTCGTATGCCTGGCGGATAACTGATTCGGCGACTCCTGCCCGGGTGATGTTGGAAGAGCGGTTACCTCCGTTATAGCCCGTTCCCATACCGAGCAGAGTGGTTTTTATACCGGTCTTTCCAAGGGTTATTTTCTGAAAGGGATCCACACTTTTTGGTTTGATCCCAGAAGGAACTGCACTTATTACATTACCGAGAAGTAGCGTTCCGGCACCGGCAGTAACGGTAGCCATGAATTGTCTGCGAGTCAGTTTATTCTTTTTCATAATCTCCCATTATTTATCAGTTCAGCCAATCTATATCAATTTATTTCAATCTGTTTCTATTTATCTCCTGCTCTAATCCCAGTTTTTCGGCCACGTGTACCGGCGATACCGGCTTCCCTTTCTTTGTGACAATCCCTGTTACTTCCGCATGGACAATGTGTTTCCGGTCAGGTTTCCGGAAGATATCCTGAACGAATACCAGCCTTACATTTCCCTGTCTGCGAATATGGAGGCTCACGACAAATTTGTCCCCGCTTCGCAGAGGGTACTTGTAATCGATCTCCACCCTTGTGACAATCAGGTCCGTCCCTTCTTCGTGAAGCCGGGCAAAGCTTACTCCCCGTGAAATGAGAAACTCATGCCGGGCATGTTCAAGGTAGTGCTGGTAATTTGCATTATTGACAATCCCCTGGATGTCGCACTCGTAATCCCTTACTGAAAAGTCTTCACTGAATATGTAGCCGGGTTCCGTCATATCCGATTCCGGACAAAAATAAGAGTTATTTCATTCAAAACGATTACGTGTGATTATCATCTTTTCTCCTGCTTTCAGTTTTACCTGTATTGTTTTTCCGAGATATCTGACCTTTGCTTCGCTGTCATAATCCGGATAGATCACAGCCTTTTTCAGCATTCCGTTATTCCATTCCTGGTCGACGGTATATCCGCCGCGGGCTCTCAGTCCGGTGATCTTCCCGCTTTGCCATGCGTCAGGCAGGGCAGGCAGCAGTTGAATCTCGCCCAGATGGCTCTGAAGAAGCATCTCGGCAATACCGGCTGTTCCGCCGAAGTTTCCGTCGATCTGGAAAGGGGGGTGGGCATCAAACAGGTTGGGGTACGTTCCTCCTCCGCTGTACTGTGTTTCAGGAGAGGGATCGACATAATTAAGATGTGTGCGGAGCATCCTGTATGCATGGTTACCGTCGAGAAGCCGTGCCCACATGTTTATTTTCCATGCCTTGCTCCATCCTGTTCCGCCGTCACCCCTTATCTCGAGTGATCTCCTGACTGCATTGGCAAGATCAGGTGTTGTCAGCGGTGATATCTGGTTATCGGGGTGAAGTCCGATCAGGTGCGACATATGCCTGTGCTGCGGATCGGAATCTTCCCAGTCGTGGTACCACTCCTGAAGATTTCCCTTGCTGCCGGTCTGATACGGATACATTTTCTCGAGGGCTGTTTTTACTTCTGAAACGAATTCATTATCAGCCTGCACTATTTCTGAGATATTCAATATTTTGTTGAAGAGTCCCCTTATCAGGGCCAGGTCGGATGTTCCCCCGTAAAGTGTTGAGCCGGTATAGCCATCCTGCAGTCTGAATTTATTTTCAGGTGATGTAGAGGGAGCTGTTACCAGGTAACCTTCCGGATCACTGACAAGGAAATCGATACAGAACCGGGCAGCGCCCTTCATCAGGGGCCATGCGTAATCCCTGAGCCATGCAGTGTCGAGTGTGAAAGCGAAGTGGTCATAGAGGTGGAGGCAGTACCAGGGTCCTGCCATCGACCAGTTAGCCCAGACAGGATCGCCGTTTCCGAAATTTCCGACGGGATTGGTCATTGCCCAGAGGTCGCTGTTATGACTGCAGCACCAGCCGCGGCAGTTATAAAATGTACGTGCTGTGATCTCACCGGTGCGGGGAAGCTTGCCAATAAAATCCAGTAGCGGTTCGTGTGTTTCGGTAAGGTTTGTTACTTCCGCCGGCCAGTAGTTCATCTCGGCATTTATGTTGGTAGTGTAGTTGCTGCTCCAGGGTGGGCGTATATGCGGATTCCAGATTCCCTGAAGGTTTGCAGGGATCCCCCCCTTACGGGATGAGCTTATCAGCAGGTATCGGCCAAACTGAAAATAAAGTGCTTCAAGTGCGGGGTCCGCTACAGAATCTCTGTAATTTATCAGTCTCCGGTAGATCGGAAGATCGGGAGATTCCGAATCGTTGATAGTAAGCGACACCCTGTTGAACAGAGAGCTGAAATCGTTGATATGCCTCGATTTCAAATCATCATATGAAAGCAAAACGGCTTTTTCCAGAACATCAGATACGATCCTTTTTTCATCCTTACCCTCCGGTCCGGGATCCTTGTCAGGTCCGTTAAAGCTTGTTGCAATTGACACAATTATCACAGCCTCTGATGCATTCCCGACACTCAGTCCGTTGGATCCGGAGGTTATGCTGCCATCGGTTTTCAATATCCTGGCAATCATCCTGAATCTCATTCCCCTGCCGGTTGTATCGTAGATAACAGGATTGGGGACATTCCTGACATAATTAGGTTCGGCGTGTACGGGAGCCAGTCCGTCCATGATCAGGTCGGAGTTTTGACTACCGGTTTTGAATCTCAGCTGGCTGGTTGAGGTAAGGTTAAAGCTGAGCGACGCCGAAGAGTCTCCTTTAAAGCAGGATTACGGCCACACGGTCGGGATTCGAAAC
>JADDYF010000274.1 GCA_015712185.1 Bacteroidales bacterium | reverse complement strand
CTTTATTTACACATCAGGGCAACACTTTTGATTATTACCGCCTTAGGGCAATCCTAAGAAAAGTATTCATATGGCTTGTTTCCATTATTGCTGTGATCTCTGTTTTTGCTTTATTCCTTTACATTATACCGCTTGTCAGGGAGATACCATCGGGACACAAAATAATAGTCACAAATTCTCCTGAATTAAAGAAGGAAGCCGTTTATAAAAAACTAATTTCAGTATTGAACAGGGATGTCCAGCGCCTGTCTAAAAAGTACAGCTCCTATACATCCGGCCAGTCCTACCTGGTAATAAACACTACTGATAACCTTTTTTACCTCTACCGCAACAAAAAGCTCATACGCGAAGGATTCTGCAGCTCGGGGAGCTATAAGATGCTGCAGACTGAGGAAGGAAGAAGCTGGATATTCAAGACTCCGAAAGGAAAATTCTGGATACAGGGAAAGACTGTAAATCCGACCTGGATCCGTCCTGACTGGGCATTTGTTGAGGAAGGATTGCCGATACCTGCCAAAGACCATCCGTCGCGGTATGAATATGGTGTCCTTGGAGACTATGCCATGAGTCTGGGAGATGGTTACCTGATTCACGGGACAATTTATAAGAGATTTATAGGCATGCCTGTCACACACGGCTGTGTAAGGCTTAATGACGACGATCTGAAGACAATATTCAATACACTTAGTATAGGCTCCAAAGTATACATTTTCTGATCTGGAGCAACGGAAATACATCATGGACCCAGAAATAGTGAATATTCCGTTTTATAAAAGACCCGGCTTTCTTGCTTCCATCATTGTCCTGGTGCTTTTTATGGTATATTACAGTATCATGCTGATGATCGGTCCTGTAAAAAAACTTAATTTGATTCATTCTGAATACGGATTTAAACAGGATGAGAAAAATCCTGTTGATGAAAAGATTCTTACCGATTCTGCATACCTTAAACTGTTCAGGGAAAAAGTATTTCTTCAGTCATCGACTGCAATGGCAGCATCCGATTCAATCTGTCTGACCATTAATCTTCGCGACAGCTCTGCCAGCCTTCAGATAAGTGGTGTTACCGTTCATTCGACTGATATTAAAAACAGAAACGTAAGCAGTATACTTCAGAGGGAGAACGATTTTGCCATTTTAAATATGCTTTCCACTCCTTATACCATCACAAGTGATTATTCAACAATCAAAAAGGAACCGCTGATGATAAAAATGGCGCCTAAGGATACCTCTGAATATACTCCCGATATAATCCCCGATACAGCAGATTTTGAGCCTGTGAATTTCATTCTTGAACTGGAGAACGGACTGAGGATCTATGTCTATCAGGATGAAGAATTAAGAACCGGTGATGGTATCCGTCGTTTTGGATTTGACCTGTGGGACAGGATAAAAACCGCTGTCAGCGCAGTTATAAAAGTTGTTATATTCAGAGTACCCGAATATCATCCTTACATTAAAATCAGAATTAACAGAGCCGATGCCAAAATTATCTACAGGGCTGTACCGTATCACGGTCTGGTAACGGTCTGCATATAGCAAAAATTCTTTGACTTTTACGGCACCTACATATTAAAAAAAAATGTAGGTTTGAATATTACTCGGTACAAATACAATCTTGCATGGCACGATTCACTGGCGTCATCGGAATTATCATAATTCTAGGGCTGGCATTTTTATGGTCGAACAACAGGAAAGCGATAAACTACAGGCTTGTATTAACTGGTCTGGGCCTTCAGCTTGCCCTTGCCGTTTTCATTCTTAAGGTGCCGGTCGGGCAGGATATTTTTTACTGGCTGGGGAAAGCTATCAACAAACTCCTCGACTTTTCGCAGGAAGGCGGATTGTTTGTTTTCGGCGACCTGACAAAAGTGTCTCAGATTCTTCCTCCGCAAATAATATCGGGAGGAGTCTTTCTTTTCATACTTATTCCCACTATCATTTTTGTATGTGTACTGGTAGCCATGGCTTATCATGTTGGCCTGATGCAAAGGATTATTGCAGTTCTTGCCAGGTTTGTACACTGGGTGATGAGAGTCAGCGGCAGTGAAGCGCTCTCAAACGTGGCAAGCGCCTTTGTTGGCCAGGTTGAAGCGCAGATCATGATCCGGCCGTATCTGTCGGGTATGACCAGATCCGAGCTTCTTGCTTCCATGACCGGAAGCATGGCCTGTATTGCAGGAGGTGTTATGGCTGTTTATATTTCGATGGGTGTACCGGCTTCGTACCTGCTGGCTGCAAGCCTGATGGCCGCTCCGGGAGCCCTGGTCATCTCAAAAATAGTTTTTCCCGAGACCGAAGTATCTGAAACCAAGGGTAAAGTGACTCTTGAGGTTAAAAAAGTGCATACAAACATAATGGATGCAATATCACATGGAGCATCCGACGGGATGAAGATATCCATCAATGTTATCGCGATGCTGATAGGAGTGATAGCGCTGGTCGCCCTTTTAGATGCCCTGTTGGGATACTTCGGCCATTTCCTGGCCTGGATCGGAGTGTCGCTCGATGCAATAGGACTTGATGTTGAGAACCTTCGGCTGAAGGATGTCTTCGGAGCTTTCTTTTCGCTGTTTGCGATAGTGATGGGTGTGCCTATGAAAGAATCATTTGATGTGGGTTCGCTCATGGGTACCAAGATGGTTATAAATGAATTTGTGGCATATACAGATCTCTCGCCGATGATAAAGGAAGGTGCACTTAGCGCAAAATCTATCGTAATAGCAAGCTTTGCCCTCTGCGGTTTCGCAAATTTCAGCTCCATTGCCATCCAGCTGGGAGGAATCGGAGCAATGGTGCCCAGCCGTAAAGCCGATCTTGCAAGGCTTGGATTTAAGGCTATGATCTGCGGTACCATGGCGTCATATATTTCTGCTTCCCTCGCAGGGATACTGATGTAGATAAAAGGGAATCCAAGTCTGTCTGAAAGTCCTCTGAATTAGCTTATTCTTGCTATGCGCTTAGCGGTAACCTTTGGGGATTACATCCGGTGACTTCCGGGGGGAGAACCAGCAAAGACAAAGTAATAACGGTTTTTCTGAAAATGTAATCATTCAAGTCCCTCTCCTTCAGGAGAGGGATTTAGGGTGAGGTGAAAAAATTGTGGATTACCTCCGGTGATCCCCGGGGGGAGAACCAGCAAAGACAAAGTAATAGCGGTTTTCTGGAAA
>JADDYF010000167.1 GCA_015712185.1 Bacteroidales bacterium | reverse complement strand
AGTTATAAAATGCATTCGTTACACTTATAAGAAACAGGACATTTATCTGGTACTTAACATTCAGTTCTGAGTCTGGCAATATCAAATTTACACCTAATTTAATTAATCCATGAAAAAAATTACCGGGCATCCGTTTGCCCGTTACCAGAGGTTGCATTGACGATTCACGTTAAAAAAAAGCTAAATTTGTTGCTTGATTGCAGGAAGATGATGAAAAAAAACACGAATCCGGTATATTCCAGGAATGTTGTCGAGTTTGTCGCTGTTGCCAACGAATACTGCAAGTATGCCGAGCATGCTGCAGATGTGAAAGGTGATGAGATGATGAGAATCATGCAGCGTATACTTCCTCTAATGTACCTGAAAGCTTCATTATTGCCTCAACTTGAACCTTATTTTGAGGACGGAAATGAAAAGTTCGTGACTGAAGCCGACTGGTTCCGGATCCATGATTTGTTCAAAAGGCAGTTCGGATCAGCTGACGACTACCTGGAGGTGTTTGACGATAAGTTTTTAGTATCGGATAGACCGGTACCCTCGAGCCTTTCGGAAAATATGGCTGATATTTACCAGGATATGAAAGACTTCCTTCTTCTGTACCAGACAGGAACAGAGGAGGTAATGAACGATGCGGTGTGGGACTGCAAAATGAATTTTGAAAACATCTGGGGACAGAAACTTGTTAATGCCTTGAGGGCAATACATAAATTCATCTATTCGGGTGAAGAGATAAACAGGGAGGATGACGAAACGAATTCAGATGAACAGGCAAGAAACACCTCGGATTGGATTATCTCAAAAAGGCAAAAGGAGTTCAGAGGGGATGGTAAATAATAGTTATCTTCAAAATATTTCCGGAGAGGAACTAAAAAATTATGAGCTCTCCAGCTTTAAAGGCGAAATTGTGGTAGTGGACAACCGCAAGACCTTCAATAAGGTATTATCCAGACTGTTCCATGAAAGGATACTGGGTTTTGACACGGAGTCAAGACCATCGTTCCGCCGCGGTACAAAAAACAGGATCTCGCTGATCCAGCTGGCATCAGCTCACCTTGCCTGTCTGTTCCGGATCAACAAGATCGGTCTTCCTGATGAGCTGAAAAGCCTGCTGGCAGATCCTGATATAATTAAGGCAGGAGTTGCTGTACATGATGATATAAGGTTCCTGAGGAATATTAAAAAGTTCGAACCTGCAGGATTCGTTGACCTGCAAAACCTGGTTAAGGAATACGGTATCCAGAGCTCTGGACTGAAAAAGCTGACTGCAATAGTTCTGGGATTCAGGATTTCAAAACGGCAGCAGATTACCGACTGGGAGGCTGAAATCCTGTCCGAAGCCCAGCAGGTATACGCTGCAACCGATGCCTGGGTATGCAGGGAGATTTATATTAAGCTGTGCAAAACGTAAAAATTGTACTTAAATCGGGTAAGGACCAGTCAGTCCACAGGTACCACCCATGGATCTTCTCGGGGGCAATAAAAAAGATCTATGGTTCGCCTGCTGAAGGTGACTTTGTTGAGGTATATGACAATAAGGACACTTTCCTGGCTGTAGGTCATTACCAGCCTGGTTCCATAGCAGTAAGGATTATTTCTTTCAAAAATGTTGTACCTGACACCGGCTTTTTCCGGGATAGAATAAGAAGTGCACTGAATTACAGAAAAGCGCTCGGCCTCACGGAAAATGACCATACCAATGTTTACAGGCTCGTTCATGCTGAAGGTGATGATCTGCCGGGCCTGATAATAGATTTTTATAATGGTGTGGCAGTTATGCAGATGCATTCAGTTGGAATGTACCGTCTGAAGACTGAGTTTACCGGAATCCTGAAGGAGTTGCTTGGAGAGAAGCTGACAGGTGTATTTGATAAAAGCGAGGAGACGCTTCCCTATATGTCGGGTGTTAAAGCAACGAATGAATTCCTCTACGGAAACGCCGGTCCTGTTACAGTTATGGAAAATGGATTTCATTTTAAAGTTGACTGGACATCAGGCCAGAAGACCGGTTTCTTCATCGATCAGAGGGAGAACCGCCGGCTGCTAAATGAATACACCTTTGGAAGACAGGTACTGAATATGTTCGGATATACAGGAAGTTTCTCGGTATATGCCATGAAGGATGCAAAGCTTGTACATACCGTCGACAGTTCAGCTTCCGCCATCGACCTGGCAGATGAGAATATCAGGCTTAATTTCGGGAACGATGAGCGGCACCAGGCCTTTAAAGCTGATGCCTTTGATTTCATGGGTGATATAAACGGCAGATACGACCTGATCATCCTTGATCCGCCAGCCTTTGCCAAGCATAAAAATGTTCTTTCAAATGCACTGCAGGGATATAAGAAACTGAACATTAAGGCTATTGAACAAATAAAACCGGGAGGAATCATTTTTACATTCTCATGTTCGCAGGTGGTTACGAAGGAGAATTTCAGAAAATCGGTGTTCACAGCGGCTGCAAATACAGGAAGGAGGGTGCGGATTCTCCATCAGATGGGACAACCTGCTGATCATCCGGTGAATATTTATCACCCTGAGAGTGAATATTTGAAAGGCCTGGTGCTGTATGTTGAATGAAGGTGCAACGGTGAAACGGCAAAACGGTTCAATGGTTCAACGGTGAGTGTCTGAGATCAAAGTTATTGTATAAGATAATTTGAGAAAATTACTATATGGGTTCTGACAGAAATATTGCGATTGTTGCAGGGAAGCTGGGACTTCATGAATGGCAGGTCGAGAACACGATAAGGCTTTTGGACGATGGTGCTACGGTTCCGTTCATAAGCAGGTACCGGAAGGAAATGACAGGCAGCCTTGACGAAGTGCAGCTGATGCACATTAAGACAGAGTATAACAGACTGAAGGACCTTGATGCACGACGCGAAGCCATTATTAAATCAATTGAAGAGCAGGAGAAGATGAATCCGGAGCTTCTGGACAGATTAGAGGCTGCAATAACAATGGCTGAGCTCGAGGATATCTATCTGCCATACAGACCAAAGCGAAGAACCCGTGCGACTATTGCCAGGGAGAAAGGGCTAGAACCTCTTGCAGCATTAATTTTCGCTCAGGATGAACCTCACCCTTCGGCACAGGCATTAAAGTTCCTTGATGAGCAGGTCACAACAGTTGAAGAGGCTCTTGCAGGTGCCTGCGATATTATTGCAGAGTGGATAAATGAAGATGAGGATGCAAGGAAGAAATTGCGTTATCTTTTTGACAGAGAGGCAGTCATTTATTCAAAAGTCGTTAAGGGTAAAGAGACTGAAGGAATCAAATTCAACGATTATTATGACTGGTCGGAACCTCTCAGGAAATGCCCGTCTCACAGATTACTTGCGATGAGGCGCGGAGAGGAAGAAGGTATCCTGAAACTGGCTGTCGAACCTCCCGAAGAGAAAGCGCTGGAAATCCTCCGGTCCGGATTTGTCAAAGGCCGTAATGAATCATCCGTACTGGTTGAGAATGCCGCCAGGGACAGCTGGAAAAGGCTTCTTTCTTCTTCGATGGAGACTGAATTCAGGAACCTCTCAAAGGAAAAGGCGGATGATGAGGCAATAAAGGTATTTGCCGATAACCTCCGGCAGCTTCTTCTTGCGCCGCCTCTGGGTGAAAAGACTATCCTGGCTGTTGACCCGGGTTTCAGGACAGGATGCAAGGTGGTTTGTCTCGACAGGCAGGGCAATCTGCTGCATAACGAGACTATTTATCCGCATGCACCGCAGAATCAGACCGCCTTGTCGGTCAAAAAGATATTATCTCTTGTAAATGCCTATAAGATAGAGGCTATCGCAATAGGTAACGGTACTGCCAGCCGCGAAACGGAGGATTTCATCAGGTGGATAAAGTTTGAAAAGGACATCCAGGTATATGTTGTCAGCGAAGCCGGTGCATCTGTATACTCAGCTTCAAAAGTTGCAAGGGATGAGTTTCCCGATTATGATGTGACTGTAAGGGGAGCCGTCTCAATAGGACGGAGACTGATGGATCCGCTGGCAGAGCTGGTAAAGATCGATCCCAGATCCATAGGAGTCGGGCAGTACCAGCATGATGTCGATCAGCAAAAACTACAGGATTCCCTTGATGAGGTTGTAATGAGCTGCGTGAATGCAGTCGGTGTTGAGGTGAATACATCAAGCATGCACCTTCTTACATATGTTTCGGGACTTGGTCCGCAACTGGCAAAGAATATTGTTGAATACAGGTCAGAGAATGGCCCGTTCATGTCGAGGAGCGAATTTCTCAGGGTCAGAAGGATGGGAGCCAAAGCTTTTGAACAATGTGCCGGATTCCTGAGGATAAGGAATGCCGTGAATCCGCTGGACAGCAGCGCAGTTCACCCGGAAAGCTACCATGTGGTTGAAAGGATGGCAAAGGATCTTGGATGCGACGTAAAAGAGCTTATTGAAAATGAGAACAGGAGAAAGCAGATTGTTCTCGATAAATATATTACACAGGCTACAGGATTGCCCACCCTGCAGGATATCATGGACGAGCTGGCAAAGCCGGGCCGTGACCCAAGATCCAGATTGAAGGAATTCAGATTTGCAGATATACATGAACTTGATGACCTTGTCCCGGGGATGGTTGTTCCGGGAATTGTAACAAATGTTACAAAATTCGGTGCTTTTGTTGATATCGGCATCAAGCACGACGGTCTGGTTCATATATCAAATCTTAGCAATACCTTTGTCAGGGATCCGTCAGAAATAGTGAAAATACATCAGCACGTTATGGTGAAGATTTTGTCGGTTGATATTGAAAGGAAACGCATCCAGCTTTCGATGAAGGGTGTTCCGGCAGCGAAAGAATAAAACAACGGAAGACGTCCGGTGTGGCCGTCTCCGGAATGACATAATACACGTTTGTATGAAACCATTCAATGAGGTCCTGATTGCTACCCGCAAAGTCCTGAGGACATGTCGTCCACGCATTCTCATAATAGTCGTGCTGCTCACCCTGTTCATTGCCTCGTGCAGCGACAAGCAGTATCAGGTGTTTATAGAGGCGGAAAGCTTCGAGGACCGGGGTGAATGGACTGTCGATCCCCAGTTTGTGGAACAGATGGGCTCCCCGTATCTGCTTGCCCACGGACTCGGAATTCCTGTGGGTGATGCGGCAACACGTGTTGCCTTCCCGGGAAAAGGCCGGTACCATGTCTGGGCAAGGGCAATGAACTGGGCTCCCGGCAGCTGGGACGCACCGGGCAGGTTCAATATTATCGTTGACGGAGAAAAGCTTGAAGAGATACTTGGT
>JADDYF010000460.1 GCA_015712185.1 Bacteroidales bacterium | reverse complement strand
GAGCTAATTGTCGCTGATGCTGCAACAGGCAGAATAAGAGAAAAAGCTCCGACGCCAAAGTCGAAAATTAAAAATGACAGGTTCCTGCAGATACTTGGGGACTGTCTTTTCTTCTTTGATTGCGAGGGAAAAGGATGGAGCTCAAATATTCTCATAAAAGACCGGTACACACATTTCTGGGTGTTGAACAATGAGCTTAAGGTGATCTGGGAGGGAAGCTGCAAGACAGGTCACTACCCTTATGCCTTTGATATTGACATTGATGGTAAAGATGAACTGGCAATCGGGTATTCATTATATGATCATAACGGCGAACTCCTCTGGAGCCTGGATGATAAAATTGATGATCATGCTGATGGTGTGGCAATAGCCGATTTTGACGGGAATCCTACCACAGAACCTGTCATAATGTACTCTGCCAGCAATGCCGGATATTTACGGGTGGACTTCAAGGGGAATGTACTGGCACATTATTTTAACGGGCATGTCCAGAATCCCGCTGTGGCTGACTTCAGACCCGACCTTGAGGGGCTTGAAACCGTAACTATCAATTTCTGGGGAAACCAGGGTATAGTGCATTTTTATGACAGAGACGGGAAAATATACCACGATTTCGAGCCTAACCAGTTCGGAAGCATGTGCCTGCCGTTAAACTGGACAGGGAATGGCGAGGAATATTTTGTTCATAACCCGAATACTAAAGAAGGCGGTGTCTTTGACGGCCGGGGGAGAAAAGTCCTTCAGTTCCCTGATGACGGGCACCCCGATATGTGTAATGCCGTACTTGACATGACAGGCGATTGCAGGGATGAGATAATCGTCTGGAACCCCGAAGAAATATGGGTCTACACACAGAGTGATAATCCGAAATCCGGCAGACTCTACAAGCCGCGCAGAAACCCTCTGCATAATTATTCAAACTACCAGGCGACGGTGTCGATGCCCGGATGGAGTACGGAATAAGATTGCACCCTGTTGTTAGAGATCAAACAATCTGCAGATATGCCTGTTATAAATATTTTCAAAGACGCACTGAGAAACTGTTTTTTCGTTTGCTTCAAGTAATTGAAAATACTCATCCATTTTTTCGGCAGCAAGCTTATAAGCTACATGGATCAGTTGCCTCATGTTGGAGTTATAATCACTGTTACCCGGAACATGTCTGAGCGATGAGGCAAATTTCCTGCTGTTCCACCCCGACACCACCTCTGCTGAAGGGAGCATGGAAATATTGATGTTGATTACATCTGCGTACGGAGCGCATAGTTCCTCAATCTTTTCGAGGGATTTAATATATATCTCCTTTACAAAATCAAGCGCTTTTCCGCCCGACTCGGCAAGTCCGATAACCTCCTCAAGCCAGGTTGTACCGGCAGTTTTAAGATGAAAACCCTTATCATGCTTCTTTGCAATTGACCCGATCAGCGGATAGATGCTGAATTTGTCCGATCCCGAATGAATGCTCATTTTGAGGCTTTCGGGAAGTCCGAATTCTTTTACGGCGTACTCTATAACCATAAGATCAGCTTCAAACTCTTCAGCAAACAGCCCTGTATCACCAGCATAATCAACGCCTTTGTTGAACCTGCCTGAGAATTTGGGCGCTATGGTCTGTACCGGGATGTTTTCCCCGCCAAGCATTTTAAGGATGAAAAAAAGCTCCACCGGGGTTTGCGGGACAGGCACTTCATCCATCGATACCTCAGTTATAAAATTGCCCCTGCCTTTTGATTCTTCGATTTTGATGTAGATTTCACGGGCTTTGGCTGCTGCAAACAGATACTTCTCTGCAATTCCGGTTATTTTATCTTTAGTGACGCTTACAGGCTTGCTGATGCCCGGTATCTTAAGCTTTCCGGTAAATTTCACGGCATCCCTGAGGAAAACATTAATTTTAACATCGTCTGCCCTTTTTCCGATATATGATGCAACATCTACCGTAAAAAAGTCGGAGCTTTCGAGAAATCTGTCTGCCGTATCGAGGTTGATATGATCTGCATCAACAAAGTAAGGTTTGGTAAAGCCGGCTTTCCTCGTTACCATGTCCGCTTCTGCCCTGACATCTCCAGGCTGTGTGCCTATAATATTATGTTCCCTGTTCGACTTATTCCAGACAGGTGTGATATCGATGCCTTTCTTTGCGGCCTCGGTAATGGCATTTAACTGGGCAGACCCCTGATGGCCGAACCTGTCACCCAGACCTATAGAAAATTTACCAAGTGTTTTCATAAGCATAAATGTTTCTGTTAAAATTATCAAAGGAAAAATTTAACATTTTCTGAAGTCACAACATCCACGGGAAGATATTCTATCCTTTCCGGTATCTTGCTCTGGGTCAGGAATTCAAAGAGCTTCTTAACACCCTGGTAGGTTTGTTCCTCAGGCCTCTGTCCGATAAGGAATTTAATGATACCCGATTTCAGATAGGCAATATTCTTCTCCAGAAGATCGTAACCTATGATGTTTACCGACTTTAAACCCTTATTTGTAATATAGTCGGCTATTTTGTACGATTTAGAACCGGTGATGAATATTGCTCCGATTTCAGGATTCTGTGTGAATACCCTGTCCATCTCCGTTTTTATTGTTTCAGGTTCAGTATTTGGTATGCTGATATTTAATTTATTCCCTCTGTTCTTTCCTGATTCAGGAAAATAACTCAGGAATCCCTGCGTCCTGTTATTGAGATGATGTACATTCTGAATGTTCCGGGCAAGATTTACGACAAGGATATCTTTTCCTGCGGGAGTTATCATATCAGCCAGCTGCCCTGCCACCCTTCCGCTGTGAAAAATATCCTCGCCTATATAGGCAAGGAACTTTGTCTCTTTAATAAATCCATCGACAAAAACAAAAGGGATTTTCCTTTTTGTCAGCTTTTCGCAGAATGATATAGATTCAGTTTTGAATATCGGAGCGAGTATTATTCCGTCGGGATGCAGGTTAAGAACTTTAATAGTCTTTTTCTGGAAGTCGTTTTCATCAAGCAGATCGAATGTGACCTGAATAAGATTCACAGGGAACGGTTCAAGTTCATTCACGGCTCTTTCCATTCCCTGTGGATGCCTGATCCAGAATAGGTTATCCTCGGTTGCTTCGGGCAAAAGGGAAACAATATTAAGCCTTTTGCTTGTCTTGAGTGCCCTGGCAATGAAGTTGGGAGAATAGTCAAGCTCCCTGGCGATCCTCATGACCTTCTCCCTGGTTCTTTCCGCCACTTCACCTCTCTCATGCAGGACTCTGTCGACTGTCCCGATCGATACCCCTGCAAGCAATGCAATATCCTTTATTCTTGCTTTTTTAGGAGGCATACTGATTCATATTAAACCTTTATTCCCTGCCGCCTGAGGTATTCCCTACATCTTAGTCCAGGACGACAGTCTTATTCTTGGGAGCAAAAGCAAACATGATAATCCATGCTATAAGATAAGCGCTGCCTGCAATGGCAAACATAACAACATATCCGGTCTCGATATGTCCGAGGTTCTTAAAATGCTGAAGAATAAGACCTGCTACAGCTGAAATAAAAGCGCCGCCGACTGCGCCTGCCATTCCGCCCCATCCTGTAATTGAGCTGATAGCTTTCTTGGGAAACGCATCCGAGACAGTTGTAAAGAGGTTGGCAGACCATGCCTGGTGTGACGATGCAGCCAGTGCAATAAGACAAACAGCTCCCCAGGTGCTTAGTCCGGAAGACTGGGCAAATACTATAGGGACCACCAGTAGGGCGAATATAAGCATGGTATATTTCCTTGCTTTAAACGGTGTCAGACCCCTTCTGATCATAAATCCTGAAACCCATCCTCCGCCGATGCTTCCAACAGTGGTCATTGTATAAATAAAGGCAAGCGGCAATCCGAATGATGAAATACTGAGACCTGCACCTCTGACAGTCGCAAGCCACCCGGGGATCCAGAACAAATAGAACCACCATATAGGATCTGTAAGGCCTTTTCCGATAAAGAAGAGCCATGTCTGGCGATACCTGAAGAGTTTAAGCCATGAAACTTTTTCCTTGGTTTCTGCCTGTTCAGCAGCATCACTGTGTATATACGCAAGTTCCGCAGCCGATACTTTTTTATGTCTTTCCGGTAATTCATAGAATATAAACCAGATCACTACCCAGATAAATCCTATAGCTCCCGTGATAATAAAAGCAGCCTGCCATCCCCATGCGATAAGTATAGCCGGAATAGCCAGCGGAGCAACTATTGCTCCGACATTTGTTCCGGAGTTTAATATTCCGAATGCCAGTGCCCTTTCTTTCTTCGGGAACCATTCAGCAATCGATTTATTGGCGGCGGGGAAGTTGCCTGCTTCACTTATTCCAAGAAAGCCCCTCCAGAAACCAAAACCCCACACACCCTTCGCCAGGGCATGACCCATTGCAGCAATGCTCCATAATATTACGGATACTCCGTATCCAATCTTTGTTCCGAATTTATCAATCAGCCGGCCGGCAATGACCATTCCAACGGCGTAACAGAGCTGGAATGCCATAATGATACGGGAATAATCTCTTTCCCCGATACCGAGCTCAGAATCCAGCAATGGTTTCAATATCCCGATTACCTGTCTGTCGAGGTAGTTTACCGTGGTGGCAAAGAATATCAGCGCACAGACAGTCCATCTGTAGTTGCCAATTTTAATTTTTTCTGACATAAGAATTAGGTTAGTTGATAATTATGCTTAATAGTTGGTTACACGTTATATGTTGATGATGATGTTGTACCTCCGCGACCCGTCCAGTTGGTATGGAAGTACTGACCCCTTGGCTTGTCAATACGTTCATAGGTATGAGCACCGAAGTAATCTCTCTGGGCCTGAAGCAGATTAGCAGGAGGCTTCCCGCAGCGGTATCCGTCATAGTATCCAAGCGCCGAAGATATTGCAGGGACAGGAATACCGTTTGTAGCTGCCAGTGATACCACGTTTCTCCAGCCTTTCTGCGATTTTTCGACTTTTTCCCTGAAGAACGGATCAAGAAGCAGATTGGCTATTGACGGATTATTGTCAAACGCTTCCTTGATCCTTCCGAGGAATACCGACCTTATGATGCATCCGCCGCGCCACATAAGCGCTATCCCGCCATAATTAAGCTTCCACCCGTATTCTGCGGCTGCAGCCATCATAAGTGCATAGCCCTGAGTGTAAGAGACAATCTTCGAAGCATAAAGAGCATCCTTAAGATCGTTGATTAGTTTTGTTTTGCTGCCTTTGAGGACAGGTGCAGGGCCTTTCAGAATTTTAGATGCTCTCACCCGCTCGTCCTTAACTGCAGAGAGACACCTGGCAAATACGGCTTCACCGATCAGGGTCAGCGGAATACCGAGATCGAGGGCTGCAACACCTGTCCATTTTCCGGTACCTTTCTGTCCTGCGGTATCAAGTATCTTATCAACGAGTGGTTTACCATCAGTATCCTTGTATGCCAGAATATCACGGGTTATTTCAATAAGGTAACTGTTAAGGTCACCTGTATTCCATTCCCTGAATACCAGGTGCATCTCATCAGCGGTCATGTAAAGCAGATCGCGCATTATCTGGTATGCTTCACATATAAGCTGCATATCGCCATATTCAATACCATTATGGACCATTTTCACAAAATGGCCTGCACCATTCTCGCCGACCCAGTCGCAGCAGGGCGACCCATCCTCAACCCTGGCAGCAATTGCCTGGAATATTGGTTTAACATGCGGCCATGCATCTTTTGATCCTCCGGGCATTATTGAGGGCCCCAGCAAAGCGCCTTCCTCACCTCCCGATACGCCTGTTCCGATATAAAGAAGCCCCTTGCTCTCAACAAAGGCAGTGCGCCTGTTGGTATCCGGAAAATGTGTGTTGCCTCCGTCGATGATGATATCACCCTTTTCGAGATGCGGGATAAGAGTATTGATCATATCATCCACGGCAGATCCTGCTTTGACCATTATCATGATCTTCCTCGGACGGGAAAGCAGCTTTACGAAATCTTCAATCGTGTGAGCACCGGAAATATTCTTTCCTTTTGCCCTGCCGGCAAGGAAATCGTCTACTTTTTTTGTCGTGCGGTTATATACAGCTACGCGGAATCCTTTGCTTTCCATGTTGAGGACCAGATTCTCTCCCATGACAGCAAGTCCGATCAGTCCGATATCTGATAATTGACTCATAGTGAATGTATTATGTTAGTATCAAAATAATATCAATATAATATTATATTAATATCAAACTTTGTTATTTCTTATCCCTTTATCCTCATCCGCCAGCCGGTAGCCGATAACCGGTAGCCGCCAGCCGGTAGCCGGTAGCCACCATTTACCTTTTATAGTATTCCTTCACCACCTCATCCATCACACGGCTTGTCCTTGCTGCCGTTATACCGGTTGAAGCAGCTGTCCCGCCACCCGAAAGTGCCTTTACTACCTGATCAATAAGGTAATACTGGACATGCTCGGGTCTCTCATTGACAAACTCTTTCCGTCCTTCCGAATTCTCAACAACGATAGGCTCAAAGTTGAAATAGGAGAACCTTATCATTCCCCGGTCACCGAATATTTCGATCCTGTCCCTGCTGTTCTCAGGTGAAACGCTGAAGCACCATGTTCCTGAGCACACAATATTGTTACCGAAAGTGAATGATGCCGATACGAAATCCTCGGCTTCATAGAGTCCTGCCTGGTTGATTGCCAGCGGACTCACTTTTTCAACCGGTCCGAACAGGAAATCGAGGTAATCGAGCTGATGGGATGCAAGGTCAAAAAAATGTCCTCCCCCCGCTATTCCGGGATCAACGCGCCACGATGGTTTTCCTGATTTTTCTTCGTCTGACGGCGATTTGAATAACTCCAGAAGCACAAGCCTGGGATTGCCTATTACTCCATCCGACAGCATCTTTTTAACCATAAGGAATCCGGGAAGCGCCCTTCTGTAATAGGCTACAAAAACCGGTATCTTGTGTTTTTCGGAGGTTTCGATGATCCTGAGGCATTCTGAATAGTTTAAGGCCATCGGCTTCTCAATATAAACCGGTTTACCCGCTTTAATAGAACTGACAGCATATTCTGCGTGGCTGCCCGGAGGCGTGGCCACGTAAACCGCATTGATTTCAGGATCGTTGATCAGTTTTCCGGCATCGTTGTAAAACTTCGGAACGTTATGTCTCCTTGCATAATCCTCGGCCAGGGCAGCATTCCTTCTCATTACAGCTACAAGCTTCGAGTTCTTCACCTTGTTGAAAGCCGGACCGCTCTTAACTTCGGTTACATTGCCGCAACCTATTATACCCCATTTGATCACCTGAAGTATGTTAATTGTTTTTATTTGAGCCTTTCCCTGCAGCTCCATAATCCTACGGCAGGGTTTGATACGAAGAAGATCTCCTCTCCGTCGGGCATCCTGTTAAAGCCTTCCTTAAGTTTTCCGGGATCATATTTCTTAAGCATCTCACCCATATCGGCATATTTGAAATTCACCGACTCGATCTCTCTTCGTGTAAGATAACCCGGACAATATGTGACGGAGAACCTGCCTTCGGTGCTTCCGTGTATCAGGTGAGCAGCGGCGCTGAGGTTATTCCGGAGCTCCTCATTTCCCTTTACTGCCGTAAGTGTGGCAGGAGTTCCACGGTAACCATATTTCCTGACAAGCCTGTCTATCTCCTTGTCTTCACCAAATTCCATCAGTCCGGGAGCAAGGACAATCAGCTCCCCGTTATCAGCCATAGCCATTCTTGTCCTGTAAATACTCTTATTTCCAAGCCAGGTGCTCCTGAACTCGGATGGATCGAGGTACACCACTGCTTTCTTTAAAGGCTTGTCGAACACCGTGAAATTGACTTTTATTGAGAGGTCAGCCGCCAGCCTGAACACGTTCTCGTCGTCGCCAATATATAATCCGCGTATTACCAGCTTTCCCGAATCATCACGGGCGATAACGGTATGAATATATACTACCGGCAGGTGGGTGATGAAGTGTTCCGATGCATAGTTCAGCATGCTCCTCACCGGGTTTGACGCTTTGCCCATTATCCTTTCCATTCCGTAAACAGCGCCTATAAAATGGCTCTTGTTGATTCCTTCAGGACCTCCTGTACCCACAAATAGATTCTTATTGTAATTGGCCATTCCGATTACCTCGTGCGGGACCACCTGACCGACGGACAGTATGAGATCGTGGCCGCCTTTAAATACAAGCCTGTTCATCTGTGCAGGCCATGAATAATCGACAGCTCCTTCAGTAATTTCGGAGATATACTCCCCGGGTACCGTTCCTGTGGTAACAATATCCTTTCTCCAGTCGTGGATGCGGAACAGCTCCTTCGGCACTCCTTTGTACATCTCGTCAATCTCACTATCAGCCATGGGTGCATGTGTCCCTAGCGCAGGCAGGATATCCCGGAGGTTCTTTTTATAGTAATTATAAAGAAGTGTAGTAATATCCCCGGCTCTCGAATGAAAACGTGTAAAATCGGGAGGGACCACGAGGACCTTCTTCCTTGGTCCAAGCTTTACCAGCGCAGAATACAGCCCGTACTCAAGGTCATTCGGACCTATAACTGTAGTTTCGGAACCTGACTGATAGTATATCATTTTTTGCAGAATCTTTAATTATAAGATACAATTTTTATTATAAACAGCTCAGTGTTTACAGTCGCCGGTCGCCGGTCACCGTTGTTCTACACCCCGCTGTACGCACTGAAGCCTCCGTCAACAGGTATCACCACTCCGGTGACAAACTTCGACAGGTCCGATACAAGGTATAACAATGTGCCTGTAAGTTCGTCGGGAGTGCCGTACCTTTCCATGGGAGTGTTATTAATAATTTTCCTGCCCCTGGGTGTGGATTCCCCTGTATTCTCATCAACAAGCAGGAACCTGTTCTGGTTCGTCAGAAGGAATCCTGGTGCAATAGCATTGACCCTGACACCTGTTTTTGAGAAATGTACTGCCAGCCATTGTGTGAAATTATTAACAGCAGCTTTAGCAGCAGAATATGCGGCTATCTTTGTCAGCGGCCTGTATGAATTCATTGATGAGATATTTATTATCACACCCGATCTTTTCTTTACCATATCGGTTCCAAATACCATTGACGGTATCAGGGTACCTTTGAAATTCAGGTCGAATACCCTGTCGAATCCTTCAATCTGGAGGCCGAAGAATGTGTCCTCAGGTTTCTCAGTCCCTTCCATCTTCTCAACTTTCGTTGTGGCTGCAGGCGAGTTGCCACCTGCACCATTGACAAGAATATCTACAGGACCAAGCTTTTCGTTAACCTCTTTCTTTACTGCTTCAACTGAACCTTTATCGAGTACGTTTGCTGAAAGACCAAGAGATGTTATCCCGTATTGCTTTTCGATTTCCGCTGCAACTCTTACTGCGGCGTCTTTATTAAGATCGAGGATCACAGTTCTGGCACCCTGGGCAGCAAGCGATTTAGCCATGGCAGAGCAGATAACACCGGCGCCGCCGGTTATGACCGCTACTTTATCCTTCAGATTGAATTCAATCATATTTTATGATTATTATGATGTGTTTATTTCAGGTTCTTACATTGCAGCGGCAGTTCATTCTCCAAAACCAAAATATTCCTTTGCATTTCTGTACGAGACTCCCTCTATCAGCGGTTTCAGAAGTCCGTCATCGTCGGGTATCAGGCCTTTTTCAACCTCTTTCCCGACAAAATTGCAAACCAGCCTTCTGAAATACTCATGCCGCGGATATGAAAGGAAACTCCTTGAATCAGTGACCATGCCGACGAACCGTCTTAACAGTCCCAGGGCCGACAGATCCTTCAGGTGCTTTTCCATACCGTATTTCTGGTCGAGGAACCACCAGGCAGGCCCGTACTGAAACTTCCCGGGTGTGGAGCCGTCATTGAAGTTACCTGCCATAGTGATCATCATTTCATTATCGGCAGGATTAAGGTTATAGAGGATCGTCTTTGCAAGTTCTCCTTTCTCATCCAGGTTACTGAGGAACTTCGACATCCTTAAAGCATCCTGCGAAGGGCCTATTGAGTCCCATCCTGTATCAGGGCCCATCTGCCGGAACATACGGGTATTGTTGTTTCGCATCGCACCGACATGGAATTGCTGTGTCCAGCCTCTTTTGCTGTTCATCCTGCAGATTTCAGTCATTACTGCAGCCCTGTATTTTTCTGTCTCTTCAACTGAAAGGAGACTTCCTCTCAGAAGCTTTTTGAATATTTTATCAGCCTCGGTTTCCGTAAACTGGTCGAAATAAAAACGATCAAGTCCATGGTCGGACACACGTGCACCCATTTCATGGAAGAAACGGTGCCTGTTGTCGAGCGCTTCAATAAGATCGGAAAAGCTCCTGATCTCTTTTGCAACAGCCTCGCCAAGCTTTATAATATATGATTTGAACTTTGCAGGATCTTCAGTTTTTACTGCATTGTCGGGACGGAACGTAGGATATACCGGTATTTCAAAAGAACCTTTCAGCCTTTTATGATGTTCGAGTGTATCAGCTGGATCGTCAGTGGTACAAACAACTTCCACCTTCATTTTTAGCAGGAGAGATCTAATACTGAATTCTCTGGCCTGCAGCATTGCGCTCGCTTTATCATAAATTGCTACTGCAGTGGCAGGAGAAAGCAATTCGAAAATATCAAAATACCTGGCAAGCTCAAGATGTGTCCAGTGGTAGAGAGGATTACCCACCGTAAAAGGGACTGTTTCAGCCCATTTCAGGAACTTATCAGTATCGGGAACACTGCCGGTGCAATATTTCTCGTCGATGCCGTTTGTCCTCATGGCACGCCATTTATAGTGATCTCCTTCCAGCCATGCCCGGGTAAGATTTACGAATTGCATGTCGTCAGCAATCATTGAGGGCGGCAGATGACAATGGAAATCAATAACAGGCATATTTTCAGCATACTGATGGTATAACCGCGAAGCAGTTTTATTGCCCAGGAGAAAATCCTCATGAATGAATGGTTTCATATACCCCGGAATAATTTTGGTAATTGAATTATTATTGATTTTTAAAGATAAGAATTATTAAACGTTAACGATCACGAAAATAGGAATTACAATTCATTTCTTCAAGAAAATTTATTTGAGGTTTCCGGCCGGCGCCTGTTAATTACATTAATTATGACTAAGATTATCAACCGCAATTTGGTTCAAAATTGTATTTTTGTTAAACAGGGAAAAATTCTGACAAAATCATGAATCAGCGGATCGCAGTTGTATTATTCATCTTTTTTCTGGCATTCAGCTCATTGGCCGGCCAGGGATTTCTGAAAGTAAAGGGAAAGCAGATAATAAATGAAAGAGGGGAGAATGTCCTGCTGAGAGGCATAGGGCTTGGAGGGTGGATGCTTCAGGAGCCTTATATGCTTCAGCTGTCGAAGGCGGCAGGGACACAGACTGAAATACGTGCAAAGATAACAGACCTCATAGGAGCGGTTAATACCGAAAGATTTTATAAATCCTACAGGAAAAACATGATAACAAGGAGGGATATCGATTCTCTTAAAGCATGGGGATTCAATTCTGTCAGGCTGCCGATGCACTATAACCTTTTTACATTACCCATTGAGCAGGAGCCGGTAAAGGGGCAGAATACCTGGCTGAAAGAAGGATTCAAACTCACGGATAGATTGCTGAAATGGTGTGAAAAGAATGAAATTTACCTTATACT
>JADDYF010000121.1 GCA_015712185.1 Bacteroidales bacterium | reverse complement strand
TCTATCTGACCATTAAATAGGTATAAAAATGAAAAAATATTTTCTGACAGCGTATGTTTCTGTTTTCTTCCTGATCTTATCAGGTTTTTCCACACTAAGGTCCCAGGCATCTCTGGATCTGGAAACCGGGATTGTCTTTACCGGATATAATGATGTGAGGATTCCGGGTGATCAAGGCACACTTTTCTCGCTGAACAAAGATCTCAGCGCCTCGGCCAGAATCTTTTACCGGATAAGGGCAGGTTATACAATCGGTACACGTCATAATCTGTCATTGCTGTATGCACCTCTGAATGTAAAGTCACAAGGTATTGTACAGAGAGACATAACCTTTGAAGGAGTTGTGTTCCCGGCAAACAGCTCTCTGAAAGGAACATATAAATTCAATTCGTACAGGTTGACCTATCGTTATGATATTATTGAAAAACCGCGATTCGAGTTTGGACTGGGAATTACAGCAAAGATAAGGGATGCAAAAATCACCCTTGCTTCTTCAGGACTGGCAAGTGAAAAAACCAATGTCGGATTTGTTCCTATAATTAACTTCATGCTGGCCTGGAAGACAGGTGAGAAGCTGTCAATAGTACTTGACGGGGATGCTCTGGCAGCACCACAGGGCAGAGCTGAAGATATACAGGTGGCACTAAATTACAGGTTATCGGAAAAAGTGGGACTGAGGGCAGGATACAGAATCCTTGAGGGGGGTGCAGATAACGATGAAGTATACAACTTCGCTCTTTTTAACTATGCTTCAGTAGGGCTTACGCTATTCCTTTGACGAGGCAATGAATTATTAAGGGCAGGTTCCCTGTCACAGACAATCCGGCAGGCAGGGCAGGTGACCTCCGCCATGCTGGCTGTCTGACACTCAGGGAACCGACGGATGAAAGCTCCTAAACATTTGGGAGCCAGTTGCCCTCCGCATGCATGGCGAAAGCATAATCCTGCGACTGCGATTCTTGTTTTTGATCATGGCAGTGTCAGAATTAGTTGCTTATAAGTGTGAATTAAAAACAAATGTCGAAACTGATACCAGTGAGTTTGGTTCTGCCAGTTTAAAAGAAAAAAGGGTGTCTCAAAAGTCTTCTTTTATAGTTTTACCTCTAAACCCCCCATGGGCCCTTACTGAACTGTAGATACTTATAAAGCCCCCCTATAGGGGGGGTGGGGGGTAAAAAAGGACTTTTGAGACAACATCCTCCAGCTTTTCTAAAGTTTACGTGGCGTTTTACCAGCCCTCCAGTGTTCCTCAATCCTTTCGAGAGTGACATTCTTGGTTTCAGGTATAAAGAAATAACCCCACACCAGGCTCAGGATACCAACCAGTGCATACAGATAGAATGCTCCGGCAGGATTTCCGAGATCTTCACCTTTGAGGATAATTGATGTCCCGGGCAGCGTGAGTCCCCTTACCAGCTTGAAGAATGTGAAGGCAACAACACCATTGAACAGCCAGTTAGAGAGTGCGCCGATGCTCGAACCAATACCTCTTACGCTGAGCGGGAAGACTTCAGATATGATAAGCCAGCCAAGAGGACCGAGGCTGATAGCAAAGAATGCAATATAGATCCAGACCAGTGCAATGGTAAGCCACTTGATTGAGTCGCCCAGTGTAGACTGAAGAGCGAAGCAGGTTCCCATAGCAATAAGAGCCACAACCAGACCGGTCAGCCCGATAAAATATAATTTTCTCCGACCCAGCTTGTCAATCATAAATAATGAAATGATCGTAAATGCCACATTCACTACACCAACACTTACAGAAGCCCATACTGCTGCCTGCGCATCCTCAAATCCCGACATAATGAATATTTTTGGACTGTAATATATTATGGTATTGATACCGGTGAATTGCTGGACGAACATTATACCGATAGCAATGATAAGCGGTACCCTGAGCCACTTCTTGAAAATAAGTGTCCAGTTAACCTTATTTTGTCTGTCTGTTTCGAGATCAATTTTCATTTTTGTTATAACTTCTTCTACAAGAGCAGGCTCTTCAACTTTTTCGAGTACTTCCCTGCACTTATCTTCATGATTTTTGCTTATCAGCCACCTGGGTGTTTCCGGAAGAAAAAGCATCCCAAAAAACATTATCAAACCAGGTATTACACCAACATAAAACATTGGTCTCCAGCACGATGTGTATGCAGGATCACCATCCGGAACAGCAAATGCTGAATCACTTAAATAAGAAACCATTATACCAATGGTAATCAGCAGCTGAAACATGGAGACCAGTGTTCCCCTGCTTTTTGTCGGCGATATCTCCGCTATGTACAACGGGACTGCAAAAGACGATGCTCCGATGGCAAGTCCGAGAAATAACCGGGCAAAAACCAGCATCACAGGACCTGGTGACATTCCGGACCATAAGGCTCCGATAATAAATATAACCGCTGATGTAAGGATCACCTTTTTGCGTCCCACAATGTCAGCGATCCTCCCGCTCGACATGGCACCGATAACAGCCCCTACTAGACCGGCAGTTGTGATTATCTCCACCCAGCTGTCAGTAATACCAAATGCTCTTTGGAAGAAAGGGATAGCCCCTGAAATCACTCCAGTATCAAAACCGAACAAAAGTCCTCCGGTCGCTGCTACCGTAGCAATTACAATCACCAGGGCTTTGTTTTGCTTGTTGCTTCTTTCAGTCATAAATTTGAGTGTTAAGGTTAGAATCAATTAAAAGGTTAGCAAGATAAATCATCTGATTGATATTTGTACAGCGTAAGATTAAAAAAAAATGTGGGATTAATTATATTTAAGGTGGTAATAATAAAACAAACAATGACCCTTAAGTTGTCTGCTTATGAATCACACCGTAACTCAACTGGCAAAAATGATCGATCATTCGATTCTTCATCCGACGCACACTGATAGTGAACTGCAAAAACAGTGCGCCGTGGCAAGGAAGTATAATGTGGCCTCAGTCTGTGTCAAACCTTATGCGGTAAAACAGGCTGTACAGCTTCTTAAAGGTAGTGACGTTGCAGTTGGCTGTGTTATCGGATTCCCTCACGGAAACAGTTCCACGGCCGTGAAGGTATTCGAAGCCGAACGGGCTTGTCAGGATGGAGCAGTTGAAATCGATATGGTGATCAATATCGGCAAAGCCCTGGGCGGAGACTGGGAATATGTGGAGAAGGAAATCAGGGAAATAACCGATACCTGTCATCATAACCATGCCATTGTCAAAGTTATATTTGAGACAGACTTTGTGACAAGGAAGGATGATAAAATAAAGCTATGTGAAATATGCACCCGTGCCGGAGCAGATTTTATCAAGACCTCGACAGGATACGGTTTTGTGAAACAGCCTGACGGCAGTTATAATTACAAGGGTGCCACGATACCGGATGTTGAACTTATGAGAAAGCATTCTGGTCCTGATGTCCGGGTAAAATGTGCCGGTGGAGTAAGAACGCTTGATGACCTGCTCAAAATGAAAGCAGCAGGAGCAACCCGTTCCGGGGCTACCGCAACAGAAGCGATACTGGATGAAGCGGCAAGGCGTTTCGGAAAGTAATATGATATAAACCTCCAGGCAGGTATAATTACAGGTGCGATGAAGAGAACTGATGACTTCCTCGGGGAACACAGGTTAAAGGCCTCCGATATTGATATGGAGAACCTTGTGGAGGTTTTTATCAAAGATATGATAGATGGACTCTCAGGGAAGGAGGGTACACTCAGAATGATACCAACCTATATAGAAGCTGAAAATGATTTCCTTACTGAGGTCCCGGTACTTGCGATTGATGCGGGAGGAACAAACTTCAGAGCTTCCGTTGTAAAGTTCTCCGGAACCGGCCAGATAGAATCCGGAGAAATTATCAGTTACAGGATGCCCGGACTCAAAAAGGAGGTCTCCGCAAAGGAATTCTTCAGTATAATTGCCGGATACATAAAGCCTCTGGCTGACAGATCGCAAAGGATAGGATTCTGCTTTTCTTATCCCACAGAAATCCTGCCCAACCGGGATGGAAGGCTGATTCAATTCTGCAAGGAAGTTCAGGCGCCGGAAGTAGTTGGTCAGCTGATAGGGAAAAACCTTCTGGAAACACTGGGAACACCTGAAAAGAAACTTGTGATTCTCAACGATACGGTAGCTACTCTTCTGGCTGGTAAATCAGAATCTTTTAACAGATCCTATGATACTTTTATAGGTTACATACTTGGTACAGGCACTAATACATGTTATATTGAAAGTAACAGCAACATAACTAAAAATAAAGACCTTGATCGTGAAAGAAGCCAGATAATCAATATTGAATCGGGTAATTTTAAAAGAGGTCCACGTACGGATCTTGATATAGTTTTTGATAATTCAACCATAGATCCGGGTAATTATACTTTCGAAAAGATGTTTTCAGGAGGATATTTCGGCGGTTTGTGTCTGACAGTATTGAAGTCGGCTGCCATTGAAGGAGTTTTTTCACGTAAGTCTGGTGAAAAGCTTGCTGAATTAGTTCGTTTGTCTTCAAATGAGGCTAATAATTTTGTCATTAATCCGTATTCACATAACAACATCCTCAACAATTGTCTGAAGGATAAGCGGGATATTGAAAGTGCATCAGAGATAATAAACTCACTGATTGAACGGGCAGCCAAACTTGTTGCTGCCAATCTAATCGCCGTGGTTCTCAGGACCGGCAAAGGGAAATCTCCCGACCGGCCTGTCTTAATTACTGTCGAGGGAACCGCCTTCTATAAATTGAACAATCTGAAAACAGGGTTTGAAGAACTTTTTAACAGTTATCTGAGCGGTGACAATAAGCGATATGTTGAGTTTACCCGGGTGGACCAGTCAGGTCTCAGAGGTGCAGCTCTTGCAGCACTTATTGATTAATGATAATTTTATAGTAAAAAGGAGGTTAATATGAAATTAGGTTTTGTTAGTGCCATTCTTCCGGAACTGAGTTTTGAAGAACTGATTGATTATGCAGCCCGATTAAATTATAAATGTGTTGAGGTATGCTGCTGGCCTGTAGGGAAGGCCGAGAGAAGATATGCCGGAGTTACCCATATTGATGTGGATACTCTTGATGACCAGGGAGCGAACCATATTAACAGGTACCTGAAGGAAAAGGAAGTGGAGATTTCAGCATTGGGTTATTATCCAAACCCCCTTGATCCCGACAAATCCAGGAGCGACTTTTACATAGCCCACATTAAAAAGGTGATAGTGGCAGCTCAGAGGCTCGGGCTCGACAGGATCAATACATTTATAGGCCGTGACCAGAATAAATCTGTTGACGAGAATTTTAAACAGTTTGTGGTTGTCTGGAGACCGCTGATAAGTTTCGCTGAGGAGCATGGAGTGAAAGTCGGCATTGAAAACTGCCCTATGCTTTTCACACTTAACGAATGGCCAGGAGGACATAATCTCGCATCAAGCCCGGCTATATGGAGGAGAATGTTCGATGAAATAAAAAGCGATCATTTTGGCCTGAATTACGACCCCTCACATCTTCTCTGGACCCAGATGGATTACATTAAACCGCTGTATGAGTTCAAAGACAAGCTGTTTCATCTCCATTTCAAAGATGCAAAGGTTCACCGCGACAGGCTTGATGATGTCGGGATACTCGCTACACCCCTTGAATTTCACTCTCCCAAACTGCCTGGACTTGGAGATATTGACTGGAGCAAATTAGTGTCTGCACTGAATGATATCCGTTATATGGGATCGGCATGCATCGAGGTGGAAGATAAAGCTTTTGAGGGGTCACTCGAGGACCGGAAATATTCACTCGTGCTCAGTAAAAGATACCTCAGCCAGTACCTGTAGCGGACAGAAAAATTCACTTGTTCTGCAGAACCTGACTGCTGCCTTCTTATGGATTCACCCTTATGTGCAGAATCCAATCCTTGAAATTAACTCTACCCGGATAATCCTCAGGACATTTGAGCTCGGTGACTTTACCTCCAGTAATTTTCCCTGAGCGCGATTCTCTGCTGTTCTCCAGATCGGTCCACTGGTAAGAAAATTCAGCTGAACCGGGATACTTGCTGAAGTCAATCTTAACAGAACCGCCATACCTTAGAAAGAACAGGTATTCCCTCCCGGGATCTGCAAGACAAAAATGGGATGGATTCTCAATTACCATTTCAGGATGAGGTTCAAGCCGCCACCACTCCAGTTTACGGAGGTACTTACCCATGAACCCTACTGATACTGCTCCCGGATAAACCAGTGTATTTACTTTAAGGCTTGTATCCATCGGCCACGATCCGACACCTGTCGGACGTTCCGGCAGGTGGGCCCGCCATGTGTGTCCGCCGCCATAGGTGTGTCCTGCTGCACCCGACATTACAGCTGACCATGCTGCAAAACGTATATCCATTGCCGTCGGATTACCTTCAATAAACTCATACCATGGTTCAGTCACAACGACCGGCTTGGCCGGATCCATTTTGTAAGCCCTGCTTATTATCTCCGGTACAAGTTCGTTACACCACCTCGCATGGCCTGTCTGGCTCTGGTTATAATCAACCCATTGTTCTCCATGAACAGCCTCTGCTGTTGACCACTGTGGAGCTTCAGCCCCGCCTGACCACATGGGAGGAGTAGGATGAGCTCCAATTATCCTCCTGTAAGGATCCTCAGACCTGACAAGATTTCCAAGACTATTCCAGAATTCGAGCGGAAAGCCTCCGTAGTTATTCATATTATATTCACCTGCAAGGGTCCAGATGACATTGTAAGCATGAAGACGGTGTATGACATATTTCCACCATCTCCTTATATTCTCTGAACCAATAGTCTCAACAATGTTTTCCCTGCTCCACCAGGGGTGTATCCATACTGTTATGCCCTTTGAATTGGCATATGCAATCATATGTTCCACCTTCCTGATCTGCTCCAGGTCGGGATTCTGAAACGACTCGTCAAGAAGCGAACTCAGTCTGCCCCAGCCGTTTCCGGCAAAAAAAAGCTGACCTATATTGTAACCCTGCTCAGCCCTGGTATCTGCAAGTTTCTTAAATGATTCGAAAGTTATTCTCCTGTTGGTCCAGTCCCACCAGGTATCACCGATCCACAGAAAAGGCGTACCGTCAGAGTAAACAAAATACCTTCCTTTCCTTTCTCCGGAACCAATGACAGTAACAAATCCGCGTCTGACAGGGTTTGCTGCCAGTTCCGATTCAGTCCAGCCTGAAACATTTATGACTCCTTTTTTACCCCTCAGGGCTCTGTCATCCGAAAAAGTCTCATATCTCCAGGTACCTTCAGCAGGAGGCGCAAACCTTATCTTCCAGATGTTTTCTCCATCCCAGAAACCCGGAACTTTAATGGATTTGTTCTGAGCATTGCCCGATTGCCCGGTAAAAAGTGCCGAGAGATATGGTTCTTTGCCATCCTTAATGGTTTCTATATAAGTATTCTGAAACTTCTTTCCCGATTTCAGGACTATCTCGAAAACGTCCCAGGTCTTTATATTGGTTTGGGCAGCTGAAATGGCAGGGATAATAATCATGATTATCCAGGGCAGAACAAAGGATATTTTTTTATGCATTGGTGAAATTATACTG
>JADDYF010000080.1 GCA_015712185.1 Bacteroidales bacterium | reverse complement strand
TCTATGAATATCCTGATCAAACTTATGTCGATGGTTGCTGTTGTTATGGCAGGTGTAACCGTTGCATGGAGTATTTTCGGATAATCCGTTGAGCTAGAAATATTAAAAGCTGTCTTGTATCAGGCAGCTTTTTTTGTGTCTTTAAGATACTCATAATTTTCGTGCAAAACTTGGAATTAAAAATCCCCAGGTGTCTATCCGAAGTCCGGATTTACCCGTTGCGGAAGTTCTTACAGCTTAAAATACTTTAACGCAAGAAGAAATAGTATACTGCTAATAACATTAAAGCTATAGCAGTTATCCATGAAAGGACATTGAAAAATTTCTTAAAACGCTCTAAACTTGAAAGAAAAAGAGAAAACACCAGAATAATTGACCCAACTATAATAACTACATAAAAGGTACTGGCTTCCATTGTGTGTTAGTTTTATTAGTTTCTTAAAGAATCAATTATCCACTCTATTGTGAAACAGGTTTATTTGCCATAGGACATCCGGGAACCGGACAATTAACAATCTTATGTTCCCTGTTGTCTGCCGGTTCCCATCCCATTGTAAGATATAATACTGCAAAACCAATTAGATAAGCCACTGCAACATGCCAACCGTTCTTTATCCAACGGCCTACATGACGTGCTTCAGGGAATTTATTTGTAATTGCAACGCCGGCAGATGACCCGAACCAGATCATAGATCCTCCGAAGCCGACCGTATATGCAAGCATACCCCAGTCATAATGTCCCTGTTCAAGACATAATTTTGTAAGTGGGATATTATCAAATACAGCCGAAACAAAACCAAGCCCCAGTGCGGTCACCCATGAAGCATCAGGTAAATCCTCAACTGGCATTAATGATGCACAAAAAACCAGGCATAAAAGAAATATTGTTCCTCTTATTGAACCAGGCACCTCTTTCCAAGGAACCGGTCTTAGAATAGATCCAAATAAAATAGCAATCCAGACGCCCAGCGCCGGCATATCATAAAGGAAATTTGAAATAATTGCACCTACAAGCATCATTAAAACCATCAATAGTTTAATCCAGTCGATTTTAACAGCAATGTCGGGATCGTTCTGGATCCTCTGGTATTTATCCTGCTGGTGGGATGCAAACCAGGCAAAAAAGACCAGAGCTGTTAGTGCTGCAACAAATCCATGAAGAACATTCAAGGGACTAACCCCGTCAATCCACATCATTGTCGTTGTTGTATCACCAACAACACTGCCACTGCCGCCGGCATTACTGGCAGCCACAATAGCAGCGATAAAACCAATGTGGACCTTGTTTTTAAAAACCACAACGGCAATTGCTCCACCGATCAGGGCAGCTGCAATATTATCGAGAAAGGAAGAAATTATACATACAAACACGAGAAGAATAAATGGACCCTTCCAGTCATTTGTTAGAAATTTAGGTAAAGCTTCTGGTATACCTGATTCTTCAAATATCTTTGCTAACATCGCAAATCCAAGTAATAGACCCCAAAGGTTAAGAATTATGCCCCATTCACCTTGTCGGAGATCTTTATCCAATAATTGGTCATACATGCCGTTTTGTCCAAACATATGCTCCATAAAATTAAATCCCGGATCAAAAACGAATTTGAAAATCAGTAAGACTGTCAATCCTGTTACAGCAACCCAAAAGGTCTGTTTATGAAGAAGTGCGACCCCTAAGAGTATTAGTCCGAAAATTATGAATTCAACTCTGACAGGCCCAATTGATGGTATATCACCTGTAGATGCAGAGACTATAAGTGGTATTAGTAATAAAATGATTAAAAGAAAAGTTCTTTTTGAAATCTTATAAGTGTATTGTAAGAATCTGTTTATCATATAACTGAAATTATTGAGGTAAAATAAAGAATAATATTATTTTTGATTTCTTAAAACAGCACCTGTTAATTTTTCCTATTTATTTTGGAGTCTACCGTATCTTTGCCGTGGCAATAATCATTTTCGCATTTAACTTGTTCCCTAAAGAGAGTACATTCACTAAATCCTGGACGGTGAGTGTATTATCAAAACGCAGCATTATAAAGGCACCAGGATACCGTGTCAGTTCTTTTCTTAGTTGTGTTTCAAGCGCCTCAAAAGGAACCTGGGTGTTGTTTACATAATAAATCTTTTCTTTGGTCATTGTGAGGTTGATCTCTTTCTGCTGAATAGTCTGGCTGTATCCCGATCTGGGCAATGAAACTCTTATCATGCTTGGATTGAGTAGCGTGGAGATGATGATGAAGAACAGCATAAGAAAAAACATGATGTCGTTCATGGATGAAGTGAATACTTCAGCTGTAAAGTCTTTTTTCTTTCGAATGGTAATCATTTTGCTGGGCTTTTTAAGAGGTCAATGAAATTCATGGCGTTCCATTCAAGCTGGTGGACAGCTTTGTTTAAGATTATATTGAGCCAGTGGAAACCAATATATGCAAGGATACCAACAATAAGACCGGATGCGCTACTTACCATTTTTGTATAAAGTCCTGCAGAAACACTACCGATGCTGACATCGCTCGTCATTGAAATATTAATAAATATTTTTATTACCCCAATAATGGTCCCGAGAAAACCGAACATGGGAGCGATACCTGCTATGACAGCAAGTATTTGCACGTTTTTTTCCAGGTCGTATACTTCAAATTTTCCTGCTATCTCAATGGATTCTTCAATTTCTTTGATAGGTTTGCCTAAGCGCGAAATTCCTTTCTCTATCATTCTGGCGATAGGTTTATCCGTATTTCGGCACATTGTAAATGCCGAATCGATATTCCCGCTTACTACAAAGTCGCGGATGTTATTCATAAAGGTCATATCTGTGCTGATGTGGCGCCTGATACTAAAATAACGCTCAATAAAAACATAAATAGCTATAATGGATAGAATGGCAATTGGTATCATTATTATACCACCTTTCATAATAATATCCAATAAGGTTGTTATTTCCGGGGCAGGCTGCGTGGGAAGCGCGGGAGCACCCGCTATGGCTTTATTAAGCGTATCAATAGTTTGTGTAATTAGTAAAAAGATTGCTTTCATATTGATTTGTTTATTTTGTGGTACTCTAAAACTATCATCCCCGACAGGTTCTTTCAATCGGGTTTTTACTGCAAATTCTAAGCTTCTAAAGATTGTTTTTTAAAACCGCCTTTCTTAGAGAAAATAATTGATCCTACAATTATCATAAGGCATATAAATCCTGAGGCTATCATACCTGCAGATGTCTGGCCAATTTTAAATTAAAGATTTACACAAAAAATTTCCAGAAAAGTCCAAATATATGTTTTCCAGTTCTGCCATATTTAGGATAGCGAAAAAACAATATCATCTTTGATCCCGCATAAAATCCACTTTCTGTAGTTCCGAAAAGAAGTTAACAGGAATAAATTCGCTAATTAAATGATAAAGCTTAATCGTCATTAAAATAACTAGCTTAATATTGAAAGATAAAGGGATTTACTGCTATTGATAGAAATAAAACTTGGGTATACCTTAAAATACCCTGAAAACTAGTTATGTACAGAATTTATCTCAGGATCAGTATCAAACCCGGAGGATATTGACCAAAGGACTTATTTGAAGTGTTTTTGAGATTAAAAGATAATAATGTGAAGTTAAGGAATAGTTCTTTTTTGAAAGAACTATTTTCTGAGTCAGAAGGCTAATAAGTCTGGCTTCTGAATATTTTGATACAGGACAAGAGATAACTATCGTCTCAACTTTTTCGCCTTGATTTGTTGGTATGGATTCACTTTCCCTCAGTTCTAACTTCAGACACTTCTCATGCGGTGATTCATTTTCAGAATACAGGCTAATAGTAATTTCATCTGATTCAATATTGCCATGGCTTAATTGATCCTTGGTAATTTTATGGGGAAAGAGAATTATTATAAATACTGTTAAATACTTTAACGGCAATGACTTCATTTTGTTAATTCGAAGAATAATGCTGCAAATATATTATAAATAATTATTTGGATTCATCCTTTATGGATTTTATTATTCCGACTAATAAAAGTATAATAATCGTTAGAGTTTAACTTTTAAAACAGCAACTTTGATGACGTGGTGTTCCAGGCGTTGTATGATCGCTGATGGGCGGAATGACAACAGGATTCACTCTTGCCAGTAAGCTTAATAATGCAGGCGGTGCCTGGGATAAGGCAAAGAAATTCATCGAGAGAGGCAACTACGGCGGTAAGAAAAGCGAATGCCATAAGGCAAGTATCGTCGGTGATACCGTTGGGGATCCATTCAAAGACACATGCGGTCCGTCTATGAATATCCTGATCAAACTCATGTCGATGGTTGCTGTTGTTATGGCAGGTGTAACCGTCGCGTGGAGTATATTCGGATAAACTATTGATATATAGAATAATAATGAGGCTGTCATGATACGGGACAGCCTCATTTGTATCCATATATTTAATATATCTACATATTATTATACGTTTTATTAAACGTTTAATTATACGTGGATAGAATTTGTGTTAATACTCGTCGGGCAGATCCTTAAGCTGGGCCAGTGTAAATACAGGTCCGTCCTTGCAGACATAATATTTACCTACATTGCACCGGCCGCACTTACCAAAGCCGCATTTCATGCGATTCTCCAGGGTTGTATAAATATCATCATCAGCAAAGCCAAGCCTGGCAAGCACCGGGAAAGTATATTTTATCATTACAGGAGGTCCGCAGACTATGGCAATTGTATCTTTTGACGACGGGGCAATTTTTTCTACGATAGTCGGGACAAAACCGATTTCACCTTTCCAGTCAGGCGACTCGCCGCCGGGATCAACAGTGGTTATCAGCTGTATGTCCCTGCGCTCTTTCCACTCCTCCAGTTCGTGTTTATATACAAGGTCTTTGACACTCCTGGCACCATAGATGATTGTCACATCCCTGAAATTCTCCCTCAGGTCGAGTACATTCCAGATAACGCAGCGCATCGGAGGTAATGCTATTCCTCCGGCAATGAACAAGAGGTTCCTGTCTTTCCATTCATCGATCGGGAATATATTGCCGTAGGGACCGCGGAAACCGATCACACTGCCCTCTTCGCAGTCTGAAAGCGCATTTGTAACTTTACCTGTTTGCCGGAAGGTGCACTCAATGTACCCTTTCCGCGTGGGAGATGAGGCGATACAAAACGTTGACTCACCTGCGCCATAAACCGAGTATTCCCCGAACTGACCGGCTTTGAAGTTGAATTTGTTCCCATCATCCTCATTCATGAACTTAAGCCTGAATGTTTTCACTCCCGGTGCCTCAAAGATCACCTTCTCAATCTTCATAGGAAATGGCATATAGATGTTGTCTGTCATGCTTCAGCCTCCTGAATTGAAATTAAATGTTCGAGCATATTCATATCAGCCGGACACGCCCTGGAACAGCGGCCGCAGCCTGTACAACCATAGACAGATAACCTGTCGGGCATATATGAAAACTTATGCATGATGCGCTGCCTCCATCGCTGTGACTGTACTTCCCTCGGATTATGGCCTGATGTATGAAGCGTGAAAAGTGAGAATCCGCATGAATCCCAGCATCTGACACGCATTCCTGATCCGCCGTGGGCCTCATCCTGAATATCAAAGCAGGCGCAAGTGGGGCAGACATAGGCGCAGGCGCCGCATCCAAGGCATCGTAATGACTGCTTCGTCCAGCATCCGCTTTCAAAGATCTTTTCAAGCTTTACCCTTAGCTCCTCCCTGTCAAACCTTACAGGGACATCAGCAAGAAATTGTTCTTTATTTAATACGGTATTTTCCCTGAACAGTTCCGAAGCAATTGTAACTATTGCCGATCCCTTTTCGGTCAGGATCTCTGCAAGATAATCGCCGTTCTCTCCGAGCTGTGTAAGGAGAATATCACTTCCTTCAGTATTTCCCGGGCCGCCTCCAGCTGATGTGCAAAAACAATATTCATCTGCCCTGGCGCAGCTGAATCCGACAACAGTAACACGCGATAACCTGGTATTGAATATCTCGTCCTTGAAATCCCAGTTAAATATTGCACTCAGCTTCCATATTCCCATTGCATCACACGGCCTGACTCCCCAGAGTACTACCTCCGGAATACTTCCCGGATCAAAGCCTTTTACGGATACTCCATCTTTATTCTTATTATAATCAAGTATCTTTTCTGTCCGGGGAAATACCACCTCCTTTGATGACTGAGCGGTCTGAATATATCCGGTATCAATTTCTCCGAAGCGATCTGTCTCCCTGAACGATATCTTCCCGTTCCTTCCGACAGGTGCATAGATCTTCTTACTATCCTTCTTTAAGACATTGAAAAGCTTTTCCAGCGAATCCTTACTGATAAGCCATTTATCAATTATCATATCCTACTCTATAAAATTATCTTTATCATCAGGTTTGTATGTTGACATTAAGTGTTCACCGTTTAATACGGGCTGATAACCTCCAAAATGTGATTTGGCATCTTCCACCATTTTTTTGGTCAGCAGGTTAAGCGGTATTCCCAGCGGACAGGCATTATAACATGCATCGCAATCAACACAACGTCCGGCAAGATGAACAGCCCTCATGATATGCCACTCAAGATTCCCGAGTTGATGCGAGGGAACCGGGATCCACTGCGGCTGGTTAAAATCAACAGTACAGCGCTGGCAATAGCACATCGGGCAGGCAGCCCTGCAGGCATAGCATTTGAAGCATGGAGTGAGCTCATCAATCCAGAATTTCCATCTTTCCGCCGGTGTCATCTTTTCAAGCTTTTCAAGCTTCTCCCTGTGGCGGGCATCGATCTCTATCTGGTACTGGTGAACAAATGTTTCCATTTCGGCAAGATTGCTGAACTCAATTAATCTGCTTTCGGAAGTGATGCCAAGGACAAGAAGGTTATTATCATCGACCTGGTGTTCGGAAGCCAGCTGGATTATGCTTCTCATTACAGGTAATGTGGCTGTAATCGCTATTTTTCCCTTATCTCTGATTTCCCGCTTTGTAACATATGATGCAAGGTTCTGAATACAGGTACTATCGAAAACCAGTTTTTCTGCATCCTCAGGTTTTTCGGCAAAAAATGCACGCTTTCTTCCTGATGTGCCCTGTTCATACCCAATGACCACATTTACAGCCCGAATTTCGAGAAGCTCCCTGGCACGTTTTCTAAGATCATCCATTGGTCACCTCCTTTACCGGTTTATTTGCCAGCAGTTTGTATTCATTATATGGTCCCAGTTCACGGATAGAGGCAACTGTGGTGTTTACAATCTCAGCCCATTTGGCCCCTTCTGCAGCAGATACCCACGAAAACTTAATACGTCTGGTATCAATTCCCATAAAATCGCAGAGAGAGCGGAACATTATCCATCTTCTTCTGGCATGGAAATTTCCCGATGTATAATGACAGTCATTCGGATGACATCCTGAGACCATTATTCCGTCAGCGCCTTCAGCAAAGGCTTTCAGCAGAAGCATATAGTCGATGCGGCCTGTGCACGGGAATCTGACAATTCGAACATTTGAAGCATATTTGATACGGCTGGTACCGGTCAGGTCAGCTCCTGCGTATGTGCACCAGTTACAGACAAAAGCAACTATTTTTGGTTCAAAATCAGCCATTTATAATTAATATTCATTTAATAAAGCAACCACCTCAGAATACATCTGTTCGTGTGTATAACCCTGTATATCAATAGATTTAGTACGACAGAATGCAACACATGTACCGCAGCCCTGGCAAAGCCCGGGATTTATCCTGGCAACGGATTTTATAGTCTCCCCGGCCCGGGATTTTATCTCCTCCTTCTCAATTGCCTGGTAAGGGCATGCAGAAATGCAGAGGAAACAACCTGCACATGATGAATACACCGGAGGAGCCTGTCGGTTTACCACTGCGATTAATGGTTCACGGGTAAGTTCATCCTGTGAAAACAGCCCTGCCACTTTAGCAGCGGCTCCCGATGCCATTGAAACGGATTCAGGAATATCGCGTGGTGCCTGGCATGCCCCGGCCAGAAAAATTCCTGCTGTATTTGTTTCCACAGGTTTTAATTTAGGATGAGCTTCGGCAAAGAAATGATATGAGTCGTATGAAACATGCAATTTTTGAGCTAGCTCCTCAGCACCCTCATTGGCAATTCCGGTT
>JADDYF010000073.1 GCA_015712185.1 Bacteroidales bacterium | reverse complement strand
CCTGTTTGCCACCTCCATTGGTTTATCGTACTGGTCCATGACAACAATGTACAATAACTTCGTAATACTGCTGGTTGATATTGTGGTCACTACCATTGTTTTAGGCATACTGGGGATGATCATTGTTTTGGTCTGGGGAAAGGAAAAGGCGAAGTAAAGGTTTATCGCATTTTGCACTACCTGACATAGGATCGTCTGGGGCGGATTTGGCTTTGTCTCCCTCTCTCGCCCTCTCCTCTTCATATTTTCCAGCGGCGAGCCAGACTCCTGTTCATATTTTAATTTGATTTTAATTCTGAATTGGCCTAAATTTGGTACGCTATGTATTTTTGGAATAGATTTTTAACTTTTTTTATTTACATCACACTGTCAGTGTCTGTATTGAGTTGTAGCTCAAAGAAAACTGCCGGTGTATCAGATGAGTTTGCACTTTACTCGACCAAAGAAGTTTTTGATTCTATACTTGGATATGATAAAATGGTACCGGTTGCAGTCCGGTACATTTCAATTCCGGCGGATCAGGATCTTCTAAAAAAAGCAGGCATTTTACTTGATTCAGTATCAGCTTACAATTTTAACAATTTAAAAATGGAAGTTTTGGGGATCGATCAGAATAAAGATAATTATAAGATATTAAAAATAAATTTAAAAGAGAATCCGGGTTTCAAAATGCCTGATAGTCTGGGCCATTATCGGAGCTGGTATGATTTTTTCCAGGGATCAATGGGAGGAGGGCGGACAACCATTATTCTTACAGAATCGAGCTTACAAAAACAATACAAGGGTGAGTGGGTAGACGCAGTTGAGTTCAGCTACCAGAATGAAAAGATCGGAGACTGGGATCATATATTTTTATCAGGAACAATTAAAAGAAATTAAGATCACGGAGCCTGCTTTGTCCACCCTGGCCCTCTCTGATAACCTAAGATATAGCGAAGGTGTGCTGCTGGTGTTCCGGTGGAGGTGTCATAGAATAGAGCACATTATCATTGTATTGGACGGACTCCCGTATTACCGCCTTTTGACATAGTGATATCAAGAGGCGTGTTTGTTTTATATGATCCGCAGGTAAAATCGGGTACCCTGATAGAATTTGATCCGTTAGCAACCGACCATTCACTTAATGGGACTATTGAACTCCAGGCTGCCGCGTCATAAACGTCCTGTTCAACGGGAATTCCATTCCTTAAACAATCAATAAGGCGCCAGTTCATTAAAAAGTCCATTCCGCCGTGACCACCTATTTCTTTGGCCAGATCTCCCATACGTTTAACAATTTCCGGGGTGTATTCTTTAGATAATTTCTCCATGTCCTGTTCATTGAACCACTCATCTTTCCCCTGTGAGATTCTGCCCGGAAGAGGATATTTCTGGTAGATCCCTTTGGTACCGCTGACAGTGTGAATACGGGAATAGACGCGGGGACTGGTTATATCATACTGCAACATAATTGTTTTTCCATTTTGGGTTCTGATTATGGAAGTATTCATATTGCCGCGGTAGGAGTTGGTATCAAATTCTTTATAAAAGCTATCTTTTTTTGCAAGTTCCGAAGCCATCCTGCCCATCATAAAGTCGTCTGATGACATTGAGGTCATGAGAGCTAACCTGTCGCCGCGGTTAATATTCATTGCCTGGCATACCGGTCCTATGCCATGGGATGGGTAAAGATTACAGTTGCGATGCTGACTTTCTCTAACACGCCACATGTCGCCACCTTCCGGTATAACAAAATTATTTTGATGGTGGAGATACCCGGCATCAGCATGAATTAATTCTCCAAAAAACCCCTGTCTGACCATATTAAGTGTCAATAGCTCAAAGAAATCGTAGCAGCAGTTTTCGAGCATCATACAGTGTTTCCTTGTTCTTTCAGATGTTTCAACTAATTTCCATGCCTCTTCAAGCGTGGACGCTGCCGGAGCTTCAACTGCTACATGCTTCCCGTTCTCCATGGCACAAACAGCCATTCTGGCATGCAGCGGACCCCTGGGTACAGCAATGGAGATCAGATCAATATCAGGATTTTTGCACAACTCTGTCCATGCATCTTCACTTCCGCCATAAGCAATGGCAGGAGGTAAGCCATGTTTAGCAAGGATCTTCTGAGAGTTTTCAACCCGGACCATCCTCTTATCGCACAACGCTTTGACTTCCACACCTTCAACATATGCCATAGCATCGACATTCACGGGACCACGGTTCCCAAGACCTATAAATCCTGCACGAACAGTTTCAAGGCGGGGAGCGGAATAGCCGCACATATTAAAAAGTTGTTTATGTTCCTGTTCAGAGATTTTTTTAGTCTGCGCAAATGGATCCTGTTTCCTTCTGCTCTGAATGGTATTTATTCCCTTCATACCTGTGGCTATCAATCCTGTGCCGGTTAAACCGGCAACCTTTATGAAATTTCTGCGATCAGTTTTCATCTTTTCAATGTTGTTTTGCCTTAAAATTATACTTAATTATCAAATTAAAATTTTTTAACCGGAATTCATCCGGTATCTGGGCTAAAGTTATTCAATTACGGAAAAAACAGCAGACGGATACAATTAACCGCCGTACGAACTGGTAGAAATCTCCTGTTAACCCGTCACCGCCACGATCAACATCCTTAATCGTCGATCCCGGGGATGGGCTTCAGGATAAATGTTTCCTGTTCGCACCCTTTTGTAAGGGGAGAGAAGGCGAGGGGGAGATAACATGAAATAGAGAGTGAGATCGCACGATTGCACGACCTTGTAATTATTTTTATTTCCTGTTTTGATTATGTCTTGACGGTTTACCTTCCACTCTTTCAATCGGATCGTTTACATAGACTTTACCAAGTCCGATCGCCGATGTAAGGATTCCTCCCTTTTTATCTTCACTGATTCCATCTGAATATCCGAGATCTACCGGAACTTTTCCCCTTCCACCCATTGCATCTACTACATATGTCGGGCGGAGAAAACCTGTGGTGGCTCCGCAAAGGTCTCTGCAGATTTCTTTTCCTTTATATACTTCTGTCCTGAAATGACCTGTTCCCTCGACAAGATCTGCGTAATAAAGATAATATGGTTTTACTCCTAATTTACCGAGTCCGTGCATCAGATCCCGCATTACATCTGTGTCATCGTTAACTCCCTTTAGCAGAACAGTCTGGTTTCCTATTGGGATGCCCAGTTCCCTTAGAATTTTAATGGCCTGGAAGCTCTCTTCGGTTATTTCATCAGGATGATTAAAGTGTGTGTTTATAAAAAATTGCGGCTGTTTAAGTGACCGCGGGGTATATTTTTTCAGCACCTCAATTAATTCATAGTCTTCAATAATCTTTTGCGGCCATACGCATGGGACTCTTGTACCTATTCTGAATAAATCAAGGTGGTCAATTACTGAAAGTCTTCCCAGAATTTCATCAAGTCTTTTATTCGAAAGCAACAGCGGATCACCGCCAGAGATCAATACGTCCCTTATATCTTCGTGAGATGTGATGTAATCGATTCCCTTATTAATATCCTCGATTGAAGGATTTTTAAGGTCGTCACCTACTTTTCGTTTTCTTGTACAGAATCTGCAATACATTGAGCATTCGTTTGATGCTAACAGCAGAACTCTGTCAGGATACCTGTGCACTATTGTTCTTGGACCACCAAGAGGAATATCTCCTTCTTCATCCAGCGGATCTTCCGTAAGGTCCATATAATGCTCAAGTTCTTCGACATCAGGAATTGCCTGTTTCCAGATACCATCATTTATCTTTTCAATGAGCCCGAGATAATAAGTATTTACTCTCATTGGATATTTTGCAA
>JADDYF010000068.1 GCA_015712185.1 Bacteroidales bacterium | reverse complement strand
GGATAATCCATGGTTCTTCGGGAATATATTTCTCTGCCATCCTGTACAGCTTTCTCTCCTTTCTGTACCGGCCGGTTTTATGATAGGCGTCCCCAAGTTCAAGGTAGATCGCGACATCCTTCAGGTACTCTCTTCCCCATTTGCGGGATATTTCCAGAGATCTTTCCAGTTCAGGGATTGCCTTCTCAAACTGATCTATTCTGTTGTAAGTATAACCCAGAAGATAAGGGATACCCGGTTCCAGGGCATCAATTCCCTGAAGAAGTTTTAAATATCGTATTCTTACATCCGGTGATTCAAAACTGAAAGCATATGCCCAGCTGGCATAAAGCTGTTCTGCGTAGGGCATCTGATACCTTTTCTCATAATTTCTGACCAGCCATCGAAATTTCTCATCCTGAATGTTCGCTTTTGCATAAGTCTTTTCTAACATTAATGCAGCAAGATTATAATTTGAATCGGCAGCCAGGGCATTCAGGAAATATTTTCTTGCAGTTGAATAATCCTTATTAAAATAGGCTCTGTCACCTTGAATAAAATTCCTCAGAGCATCGGCTGATCTGGTTTGAGTGTATAAATGCTGAGTCCTCGGGTTTTCCTTTGTGAGTTTTGAAACAATTAGAAAATCTGTTATTTTCTTTTTAAGAGTATCGGTAAGATCAAAAATCATCTCTTCCCCATACAGTCCGTTGATCTCAAAAGACCGGATAACATCATTTGTTTTTGTTTCAATCAGTTGTGCGTCAATACGTACTCTTGTCCCTGCATGCTGCAGGTTCCCATAGATAAACATATCTGTCTTAAGTGTTTTTGAGACTGAACCGGCTGTACCCGGCGGGATTGAAGCATATTCGGTAATTCCGTTCGTTCTGAGAAGGGTCCTCACTGATTCTATCTGTCTCACTTCAAAGTCTCCGGTGTTCGCCAGTGCTGAAATGAGGCTCCACTGAATCCAGTATTGCCAATTGTTCAATGTAGTGTCATTTGCCAGATTCTGAAATGGTATCACAGCAAATGAAATTTTATCATCTGAAGGCATCAGCCTTTCAGTCCATTCTGTTTTATTGATTTTCCGGTAAATGAGATAACCGGTCAGTCCTGCCGCCAAAACTAAAAGGAATAATACAGCCAGGAATTGAGCATAGGATCTTCCTGCAGACTTTACTGTCTTATAGTCAGCTAAAACCTGAGCCAGGACATCTGGTTCAGGAATGTTTGGATCTCTTCTCTGTATTTTTCCCGGAGGATAGCCGTAAAATTCATGGAATTTCTTGGTAAAGTAAGCCGGACTGCCGAAACCAACCCTGTAGGCAACCTCAGCTGCTGTATATGGTTCATTTTGCAGCAATTCCTTTGCCTTGCGCAGACGCACTTCACGGATGAACTGATTTGTTGTTATTCTGAGTATTGAATTAAGTTTCCTGTTCAACCTGTAGAGACTCAGACCTGATTCACGCGCAAGTTCATGCACTCCGAAGCTTTGATCTGCAAGGTTAACCAGGATTATCTCAGTGAGCTTACTGATGAAAATCTGATCGGTAGTCTGAGACTCATTCATTCTGTTTGTTCCTCTTAACAGTCTCGCTATATAAAGTTTACACTATCTAAGTTACACAACTTACTCTGTTCCGGCAAAAAAAAGCTGACAATCCGCTTCAAACCTTCTTAAATCTAAACAAGTATTATATTTGCTAGTCGGTTTTTTTACCTGAAGTTTTATATATTTTATTATATATCAATCCATTATCATGATTCTCTTTTTCAAAACATATAATAAGAACATTATTGCAGTTGATGCACCTGAAAAACTTCCCGGAAAAGATACCGGGAAACTGATCTGGTTGTTCGGTAAAGCAAGGTTGCTGAGGAAAAAACGCATTACCGGCGATTTTATCGGTCCCAGGAAGGAGATGGTAACACCATGGAGCACAAATGCCGTGGAGATCACACAGAATATGGGGATTTCCGGGATCAGCAGAATCGAGGAGTTTTTTGAGGTCAGAACCAGAAAACCCGGCTGGGATCATATGCTGCAAACCCGCTATAATGGGCTCGATCAGAATATCTTCAGGATTGACAAGTCTCCTGATCCGGTAATAAGTATAGACGACATAAGGCGATATAATCAGCAGGAAGGACTTGCCCTGAGTGAGGATGAAGTGATGTACCTTGAAAAACTGAGCAGATCGCTAGGAAGGAAACTGACTGACAGCGAAGTGTTTGGCTTTTCACAGGTTAACTCTGAACATTGCCGTCATAAGATCTTCAACGGTACATTTATCATTGACGGGGTTGAACAGAAGTCAACACTGTTCCAGCTTATAAAAAAGACAACCAGAGCTAGCCGGAACAAGGTCGTTTCGGCATATAAGGATAACTGTGCTTTCATACAGGGGCCGGTGATCGAACAATTTGCACCTGCTACCCAGGACAAGCCCGACTATTTCAGGATCAATAAATTTGAATCGGTGCTTTCCCTGAAAGCCGAAACTCATAATTTCCCAACTACAGTCGAGCCTTTTAACGGCGGAGCGACAGGCACAGGCGGAGAGATACGTGACCGTATTGCAGGAGGCAAGGGTGCTTTCCCTATAGCGGGCACTGCAGTATATATGACATCCTATCCGCGTCCCGACGGCGGTCGCCCGTGGGAGAAAGCGACAAAACCGAGACCATGGCTCTACCAGACACCTGAAGATATCCTCATAAAAGCTTCAAACGGTGCGAGCGACTTTGGCAACAAATTCGGCCAGCCTCTTATCTGCGGATCATTATTCACATTCGAGCATTTCGAGAACAACAAGAAGTTCGCATTTGACAAGGTCATCATGCTTGCCGGGGGGATAGGTACCGGAAAGAAAAAAGACTCCGGGAAAGATACTCCGCAAAAAGGTGACCTTATCGTGCTCCTTGGCGGAGATAATTACAGGATTGGAATGGGAGGCGGGGCGGTATCGTCGGTTGAGACAGGGAAATTCGACAGTTCTATTGAGCTTAACGCTGTTCAGCGTGCAAATCCTGAAATGCAAAAGAGAATATTTAATGCAATACGAGCCCTGGGTGAATCAAAAAAAAATCCGGTCATTTCGATACACGATCACGGTGCAGGAGGTCACCTTAATTGCCTGTCGGAGCTTGTTGAAGCAACCGGCGGAAGAATCGATATCAGCAAACTGCCCGTCGGTGATCCGACGCTCTCGGCAAAAGAGCTTATCGGAAATGAGTCTCAGGAGCGCATTGGTCTTGTGATGACCAGGGCTTCGGTTGATGAACTGAAACGGATAGCGGAAAGAGAAAGAGCTCCATTATATATCATTGGTGAGATCACAGGTGATCACCGGTTTACATTCTTTAATCCGGTGACAGGTGAGAAGCCAATTGATATCCCTATGGAATCTCTTTTCGGTAGTCCGCCGAAAACAATCATGAGGGATATGACTGCCGCTTGCAGCTACCAGGAGCTCTCATACGATCCTGAAAAAATCTTTGATTATGCAGAACTGGTCCTTCAGCTGGAAGAGGTAGCCTGCAAAGACTGGTTGACGAACAAAGCTGACAGATCGGTCACCGGGCGGATAGCCAGGCAGCAATGTGCAGGTCCGCTGCAGCTGCCTCTGAACAATCTGGGCGCCATCGCCCTGGATTACCGGGGAAAACACGGAATGGCAATATCAGTCGGCCATGCGCCCGCCGCAGGACTGATAGATCCTGCAGCAGGTTCAATATTATCAATTGCGGAGGCATTGACAAACATCATCTGGGCTCCTCTTGCCGGCGGTCTGAAAGGTGTTTCACTGTCAGCTAACTGGTCGTGGCCATGCAAAAATCCGCAGGAGGATGCAAGGCTCTATTCAGCGGTAAGGGCTGCCAGTGAGTTTGCCATAGCGCTCGGCATAAACATACCAACCGGCAAGGATAGTCTGTCGATGACAAAAAAATACAGCGATCAGGTGGTACTCTCCCCCGGAACAGTTATTGTTTCAGCAACTGCGGAGATAAAGGATGTGAGGATGATTGTTGAACCCGTAATTGTTCCCGATCCATATACCTGCCTGCTCTATATTGACTTGAGCCGGGATGAGCTTAAGACAGGAGGAAGCGCTTTTGCACAGGTCATTAACAGGATCGGAAATGAGGCTCCCACAGTAACGGATCCTCAATATTTTGCAGAAGTTTTCAACACAATCCAGCATCTCATCCGGGATAACAAAATCCTGTCAGGACATGACATTTCAGCAGGAGGAATGCTCACAACTCTTCTTGAGATGTGCTTCTCAAATACTTCGGGCGGAATAACCGTTAATTTGTCGGCTTTTGAAGAAAGCGACATTGTCAAACTGCTTTTTTTCCAGAATCCGGGGATTATAATCCAGGTAAGGGACGAGGAAGAGGCGGCTGAGATACTTCTACAGAACGGCATATCATACCTGTCAATAGGACATCCTGTTAATGACAGGACACTGTTTATCACAAACGGTGATCTTAAGCTGCAGTTTGATATAGATTACTACAGGGATAAGTGGTTTAATACTTCCCGCCTGCTCGACCGCAGACAGTCGGGACCGGAACTTGCACTGGAACGGTTCAGGGGATACAGGCATCACGAACTGCGTATAGATTTCGGCGATTTCAATGGCAGCTTCCGGTCACTTGGAATTTCTCCGGTCCGCAGGAAAAAGTCGGGAATTAATGCGGCAATCATAAGGGAAAAAGGAGTTAACGGTGACAGGGAAATGGCATATGCCCTGTGGCTTGCCGGGTTTGATGTAAAGGATGTTCACATGACAGATCTGATAGCAGGAAGGGAAACCCTGGAAGATACAGGCATGATCGTTTTTGTCGGGGGTTTTTCAAATTCCGATGTCCTGGGCTCTGCAAAAGGATGGGCAGGCGCCTTCAGGTATAATAAGAAAGCAAGGATTGCTCTCGATAAATTCTATAAAAGAAAAGATACCCTTTCGCTTGGCGTTTGTAACGGCTGCCAGCTGATGGCTGAGCTTGGCCTTATCAACCCTGAGCATAAGAAGATGCCCAGATTGCTCCACAACAGGTCGCAGAAATTTGAATCGGCATTTCTTGGAGTCAGGATATTGAAGAATAATTCTGTAATGCTGGGGAATATGTCGGGGATGGAACTCGGCATATGGATTGCTCATGGTGAAGGCCGGTTCAGTCTGCCCTACACCGAAACGAGGTATCATATTCCAATTAAATACAGCCATCACTCCTACCCTGCGAATCCCAATGGTTCTGACTTTGATGCTGCTGCATTATGTTCATCAGACGGACGTCACCTGGTAATGATGCCTCATATTGAAAGGTCTTTCTTTCCGTGGCAATGCGCTTTCTATCCTGAAGCAAACAGGAATGATGATGTCACTCCATGGATAAAAGCTTTTGTGAATGCCAGGAAATGGCTTGAAGCAAAAAAGAGGCTGTAAGGATACCGGTTAACGGGTTGTCGGCGTAAAGGAAACAGAAAGCAGTCTGGTTATATCAGCGCCGGAAGGGCCTTTCCCTTCGTATTCCTTTGGGATGATCATATCGCTTATTACCTGTATACTGTATAATCCTGTATCCTGGATGAACATTGAACCAAGATATGAATCAGCCTTAAAGTATGGATACCTCACATCTCCCGAATTTGGGATTATCCTGTCGAGCCCCGGGTTTGCTGCCAGCCTGATGTCGTGGACGGTAACCTGAACCTGATCACGGTAATGAAGCTTTGTTGTATCCATCGTTGCGCTTGAAAGCCACACGTTAAAACGGCCTGTCTTTGAAACCATCACATTCCACTCAGCCGTATTATTTGTCGGTTGCGACATATCGGCGTAACAATCAGCCTTCTCAAGCTTCAACGAAATTGTACCGTCATCTGCCTGCTGTAAAATCTTATCAGCTATTCTCGTGTTTCCAGCACTGGTTTTGTCACCGGGATTACTGCATGAACTGATTAATCCAATACCTGCAATCACGATCCCACTAAGTATAGATATTTTCATTTTCGGTTTAGAAAAAAAAGTTTGGTTACTGTCTTAAAACGTTGCAAAAATCATTCCATTGTTTCAAATTAAAGAAAACTCAAAATAATCTATCAGGAATAACAATTAAGAACGTGTAATGTTAGTCCAAAGAAATTACCCGGATTATGAAGAAACAATGAATGCCCGGCTAGAAATGGCTGTTTATCAGATATTAATATGACCGGAAAGAATTAATTAATCCTCAATAAATATTTGCATGCACATCCCCTGTATATTGCAATTCGGGCAATTTTTTATACACCGGCGGTCTGGCTATTACACCGGCAACGATTTCTGCAATATCAGCTACCCTGGTTTTTGTTGCTGCAGCAAATGTCTTCTTACATAAAGGACAAGATGTTACAAGTATCTCAGGATTTCCCTTTGTCAGATGAGAAACAGCATTCCGGGTTATCCTTGATTTTTCTTTATAACCAAGCTTCATATTCCCCAGGCTGCCTCCGCAACATAGCGAGTTTATGTCATCATAAGGTGTTTTCTGAAGACGTGCAACATGCTGTAATATCTCCCTGGGTTCATCATAAACACCTGATCCCCTTCCAAGCTCACATGGCGTATGATAAGCAATATTGACACGCATGAAATTAAGCTTCAGAAGGTTTTCCTCAATCAGTCTTTTAATGAATTGTGTATGATGAAGCACTTCGACGCCGAGATAATAGCTTTCCCTGAAAACCTTGTAGCAGATAGGACATGACGTCACAAGAATCTGTGCACCAGATTTCCAGATCAGCTGGGAATTATAGTTAATGAGCTCCCTTGCTTCCTTATCCTGTCCTGCCAGCATCAGCGGACGGCCGCAGCAGACTCCGCCATCCTTATCCATGAAATTATATCTAAAACCTGAGGCATCAAGAATCCGGACCATCGATTTTTTTATGGATGGCGTAAGATGAGTCATGCAACCTGCAAAATAAAGAACCTCCGTGTTTGGCGATTCTGCAGCAGGCAGCCAGCTGTATGACGGTTGTCCGTTTGATCTTACCGGCACCAGCTTCTTTCTTTCAGGAAAATACTTCTTAAGCAGATTCTTTTCAACCTGGCCGATTTCTTCAGCCCTCCGGCTTATCATCCTTATGGGAGTCAGTTCTATTCCCACAGGGCACTTTGCATCACACCTTCCGCACATAAGGCAGTTATGCGCTATGTCGCTCACACTTTCGTTGTTACGGATACCCTTCAGCAGATATGCAGACTGGATGTTCGTAATACCTGCTGAAAAATTCAGCTGGCATGCATCAATGCACATCCCGCATGAGGAGCAGGAATAGACCTGCATTTCCCTGAAAGCACCCGATTGATCACCTGTTCTGATACCTGAATTCCTGGCAAATATCAGGAACAGTTCAGTAGGTATGTGCATATATCTTGTGAGGGGAAGAAGAATAAAAAAAGTACCAAGCGAGAGTGAGTAGAGCCACCAGAACGGATAAGCAAGCTGGTTAGCCGGCAGGAATGATGCAAGCAGGGAGCCTAGAGAACCGGTAAGAAAACTTCCTGTACCGTATGCCCCGCTTGTCAGACTTTCAGCTATAAGACGGCTGGGAAATATCAGCCAGAGTGATGTAAGAGCGATCTTGTCAAGCATCCTGAGCTTTGTTGTTTTCTTCATTCCAACCACTTTCGAAGAAAAGCGCTTGATCACTGCGAGAACAAGACCCGAAAGGATGAATGCGAGCAGAAAATCCATCCAGAAAGTATAGACAGCCTCAAATCCCGATCTGCCATGGTCGGGGTTAAAGAACTTAAAGAATATTGCCTTATATGGCGGGTTCAGATGTCTCTCGCCAAAAAAATCCGCTTCGATGGTGCCAAAGAGGATAAGGAGGAACCATCCGAATGCAAGACTCATATGCATGTATCCGAGGCGGAAATTGGCCTTAAGTATCTTCCTGTGGATAAGGCTCTCGAGAAATATTTCCTTTATGCTCTGTCCGAATGATCTTCCGAAAAAACCGCGCTGGAGCCTCAGCTTATCCGGCCGTGAAAGGTCCATGAACCACAGGACGCTTCGCGCCACAGCATATATAAGTATGAAGAATAATCCGATATTAAACGGTATGACAAAAAGATCAAACTGCATTTTTCAATTCTTTTTGGAAAGCTTCACGGGCCAAAGTAACCACGTTCCGGGTGTTGACACCGCGCGGGCAGACAAGTATACATTTTCCGCAAAGCATACACTTTTTTATGTTTTCACGTACCTGTTCATTCTCTCCGCGCTTGATAAGGATCTGGATTTCCCTCAGACTGAACCTGGTAAAGTTGCCTGTAGTACAGGTGGCGGAACAACAACCACACTCTATACATGACCTGAAGCTTGGTTCTCTCTCATGAATATATTCAGCTATAAACCTGTTATTGTTCTCATAATCTATCTGACGCCCTTTTGATATTGTAAATCCGAAATTGTCCATTATTTGTTTACATTATTAAAGTAATCCCTGACATCAGCGACTGCAGCCCGCGCATGTGATATAGTTTCAGTTATATTCATCGGCATTGTGCATGTTCCGGCATAAAAAATACCCTTAATATTGCTCCTGTTACTTCCAAAATGATTATCTGCAGCAGAAAAGAACCTGTTTTCGCCAGTGTTTAAACCTGAAGACACCGCGATTTTCATTCCTTCTTCCGGCATTTCCATCCCCGCCATCAAAACAAGCAGATCGAGTTCCATTTTCAACGGCCGGCCGGCAAGTGTATCTTCAGCCTTTACTACCAGTTTATGGTTTATTGATTCACTTACCTCAGACACTTTTCCCCTGATAAAGCTTACACCCCATTCCTCCTGAGCCTCGCGGTATAGTTCCTCGTAATGAGCGCCCCCCATTCTCATGTCCATATAAAAGCAGAAAACTCTTGATTCAGGCAGATGTTCCCTGATTTCAATTGCCTGTTTTACAGCAGTGACACAACACAGTTTGGAACAATACAGGTTGCCAACCTTCTCATCACGCGAACCTACACAATGGACAATACCGATGGTTTCAGGCTCCCTGCCGCTGGTCAGGATAATCCTGTTCTTTTTGAACATATCCTCCAGGTCTGAAGATGTAATTACATTATCGTAAATACCATAACCATATTCTTCTTTCCTGGAACTTTTAAACAATTCAAATCCTGTAGCAATTACAACTGCATCCGCAGTTATTTCAACACCTTCTGAGGCTAAGAGCGAGAATTT
>JADDYF010000052.1 GCA_015712185.1 Bacteroidales bacterium | reverse complement strand
AAGCCCTCAGGAAAGACACTTACCTTGCTGCGCTTGATATCGAGATCAAAGAATATGAAGCCCTTCTGCGTGTTTCCGGAGGCGATGCCAGGAAACTTTATAATGCTCTTGAGCTTGTGGTTTCGTCGGAGGCTAATGAAACAGGTTCCGGAAAGATTGTCATCACTGACGAGAAGGTCCTCAGGCATGTTCAGAAGAACCTGGCATTGTATGATAAGAACGGTGAACAGCATTATGATATAATTTCCGCATTCATCAAATCGATGAGGGGAAGCGATCCCAATGCTGCCGTCTACTGGCTGGCAAGGATGGTTGAGGGTGGTGAGGACCCAAAATTCATAGCCAGACGGATGGTGATTCTGGCAGCGGAAGATATAGGAATGGCAAATCCGAATGCTCTGCTCCTCGCACAGGCATGTTTTGAAGCAGTAAATGTTATCGGATGGCCGGAATCGAGAATAATACTTTCCGAGGCAGCTGTCTTTCTGGCAACATCCCCTAAAAGCAATGCATCCTATATGGCTATAGAGAATGCCGCCGGAATGATCAGGGAAAAGGGTGACCTGCCTGTACCCCTGCACCTGCGAAATGCTCCCACAAAGCTCATGAAAGACCTGGGGTATCACAAGGATTACAGGTATGCACACAGCTTTGAAGGTAATTTTATTCTGGAGAATTATCTTCCGGAAGAGATAAAAGGCTCAAAGTTCTATGATCCGGGGAATAATCCCCGGGAAGATGAGGTCAGGAAAAAGCTCAGGGATCTCTGGAAAGATATGTATGATTATTAGGGCTTGGGGCATGGGGCATGGGGCATGGGGCAAAGAGCAGGGGTAGAAAACAAATTGTACAGTTTTTATTTCATAAGGCATAAAATAAATGAAGAGGAACGAAATGAATATACCAGGTATCAGGTACCTTGAGACCGGAAATTTCCTTTTGATATCAGGACCATGTGTTGTTGAAAGTGAAAAGGTTGTATTCGAGATTGCTGAACACCTTGTGAAGCTTTCAGACAAGTATAAGATTCCGTATGTATTTAAAGCATCATACAGAAAAGCCAACAGATCGAAAGTCGGTTCTTTCACAGGCATAGGTGATAAAAAGGCTCTTGAAATAATCAGGAAGGCCGGAAACAGATATTCGATCCCGGTTCTGACGGATATTCACAATCCGGATGAGGCGGAACTGGCTGCTGAATATGTGGATGTCCTGCAGATACCGGCATTCCTGAGCAGGCAGACCGATCTTCTGACCGCCGCAGCGAAGACAGGGAAATGGGTGAATATCAAGAAGGGACAATTCCTTTCAGGGAATTCAATGAAATATGCTGTCGAAAAAATCAGGGAATCAGGCAATAACAACATAATGCTAACTGATCGCGGCAACATGTTCGGTTACAACGACCTTATTGTTGATTTCAGGAATATCCCAACAATGCAGAAAACGGGTGTTCCGGTGATAGTAGACATAACACACTCGCTCCAGCAGCCAAACCAGGAGACCGGAGTCTCCGGCGGCCAGCCCGAAATGATAGAGACGATCGGCAGAGCAGCAATAAGTGTAGGTGCTGACGGTATCTTTATTGAAACTCACCCCGATCCGGCGGCAGCAAAATCAGACGGGGCCAATATGCTTAACCTTGCTGAGATGGATAATCTTTTAAGAAAACTCGTTGCTTTAAGAAAAACAATACTTACTTTTAACAAAAAAAATACTAAATAAGAATTTTATGAAAAAACTTACCATTATTCTGACCGGACTGATATTAGTATCTTTCCTCAGTGCCCAATCTCTGGATGATATTGTGGGCAAATATACAGCTGCCAATAAACTTGATAAGATATCGGGTTTCAAGACTCTCAAGATCACAGGTAAAATGTCAATGATGGGCATGGAAATGCCAATAGTATTGTGGATGAAGAATCCGGATAAGATCAAAACTGTCACCAGTATCCAGGGACAGGAAATAATTCAATCCTTTGATGGTGAAAAAGGATATATGGTGAATCCGATGTCTGGTTCATCAACACCTGTGGAAATGACTCCTGAACAGATTAACCAGGCACAGAGAAGTAACATGTTCAAGAACGAGATACTCAATTACCTGAAGGAAGGCAAGCTGGTTCTTGAAGGTGAGGAAACTATCAACGGAAATCCGGCATATAAACTCAAAGCTACAATCGAAGAAGGGACAGTATCAAATATTTTTATTGACAAGAGCACTTTCCTTATTGTAAAATCGATAATCAACACTACTCAGGAAGGGATGCCGATTACTGTAGAGTCGTATCCGTCGGAATATACCGAAACAAACGGCATACTGCTGCCTATGAAGACCACTACTTCTGCCAGCGGGATGGAATTCATAATGACATTTACACAAGTTGAAGTTGATATACCTATTGAGGATAGTGTTTTCACGCTGAAGTAATTGCTCCAACCCAATAAAGAAAGGTTTAAACAGATATAAATAAAGCAGGGACGTTGTTTATGACGTCCCTGTTTTATTTGCAGCGGGCCTGTAAGCCGGATTCTGTTCCGGTTTAATTATCTGCCAGAGAAACTAAAACCGGTTTCCATCATTTATCTTGTCCCCTCATTGCTGGAGGGATCATAC
>JADDYF010000026.1 GCA_015712185.1 Bacteroidales bacterium | reverse complement strand
GATTAGTCCGGTATATGGAACTGCAAGTCGCAGTATCGCAACCAGCTTTTTAAAATCCTCATCGCTTGTCTGATATCTTCCGTTAATTTTCAGGCTGAGTGCATCCTTGATGCGCGGGAACGAAATAGTGTGAGGTCCTACATTGTAACAGGCTTCAAGGTGATTTGTATGTCGGACAAGTCCCAGAACTTCAAACCTCCAGTCGTAAATTCCGAAAAGAGCTCCAATTCCCACATCATCGATCCCTGCTTCCTGTGCCCTGTCGAGGGCAGTGATCCGCCGTTCATAGTCTTTTTTCTTTCCCCCGAGATGATACCATTTATAAGCTTCGGGATGGTAAGTCTCCTGAAAGATCTGGTAAGTGCCTATCCCCGATTCTCCAACAGTTCTGATCCCTCGATACTGAGAGGTGCAGCATTTATATTTACACGCCTGATTTCACCATGACCTTTTTTGACTCCATAAACAATCTTCACTGTATGTGCAATATATTCAGGGGAATAGTCGGGATGTTCACCATAAACCAGTATTAATCTTTTCTGACCATTATCCTCCAGTGCTTCAACTTCCTTTATTATTTCATCGTCGGTCAGGGTTTTACGTATTGCATCCCGGTTTGAAACTCTGAACCCGCAGTACTGGCAGTTGTTTGTACATTTATTGCCAACATAAAGAGGGGCAAACAGTACGATGCGGTTACCATATATCTTTTCCTTGAGTTCCCTGGCTCCCTGTTTTATTTCATCAGCCAGGCCGGTACCGACTGAATTCACAAGAACAGCGGTCTCCCCGAGCGACAGCCGCTTTTTGTCCAGCGATTTTGAGATCACCTCCCGTACCCTCACTTTATCAGGTCTGGTATTCTTAATCAACATCCATATTTCTTCCGGATCAATGAATGGCTTCATTCGCTGATCGGGGATGTTAAGCTTTTCCGGTGAAAACCGCATTTAAAATCAATTTTAAATTGACTGCAAAGATAATTATAAAAGTGCTTCCGGGGAAAGATACGGATCAGTAAATAAGCTCCGATATCTCACTGATGGCCGCGTCAAGAATGTACTGAGTCCTGCTGTCAGCCAGGTTTATAGTCCCATGGATTTTCTTATGGAAGGACAGTATGGAGTTTTCTCCTTTGTACTTATCATGATCTTCAAAGACATGCACAAGTACCTCATTGGTTGTCGCAGAAGTACTATGTATTACAGCCATTCCCTTCGAACAAATCCCCGATTTCTCTATTGACACTGCATATACTCCGCAAGCCGGAAGCAGTTTGCAGTCTTCTGAAAGAGGAACCCTTAACAAAGGTGGCAGCTGTCCGGGACTACCGGTTGAATGGCTTACCGGCGTGCCCATTATAATATAATAATGATCGAGGTATGCATTTGCCCGCTGGATATAACCTTCGCTTATTGCCTGTCTGATTCTTGTCGAGCTCACCGTTTCATGCTGGACCTCCTGTTCAGGGATCTCTATAGCATCAAAGTTGTACTTTCCGCGCAAATCCCAGAGTTGTTTGTAATCGCCTTCCTTATTGAAGCCGAAGTGATGATTGAATCCGGCAACTACAACCCTGGCTTTAAGGATATTATGAAGGTACTCACGAACAAACTGCTCACTTGTGACCTTTGAAAACTCCCTTGTGAATTCTATGATTATAACATTATCCAGGCTTGTTTTCCGAAGGAGTTCAAGCTTTTCCTCCTGGGAATTTATTAGTTTCAGGTTCCTTCCTGCGGTTTCAGGGTAAAGTACTATACGGGGATGAGGGTGAAAAGTAATCAGAACCGATTCACCATCGTGTGTATCGGCAAGTGTTCTGAGCCTGCGCAGAATTGTTTTATGACCGACATGTACACCGTCAAATGATCCGGTGGTCACTACGGGATTCAATATTCCTTCTGCACTCTCAAAACTTCTGAAAATTTTCATTCTTCTGTTCCGGGCATCATTCCTGATTTTCTTTTACAAAATATGCCACCTTTTCAATTGAGGTAATCATATCGTATTCCTCAAGGTAAACCCACTCCGGAACATTCAGGGAAACTGTCGTGAAATTCAGGATTCCCCTGATCCCAAAACGGACCGTCTCTTCTGCAATCTCCTTTGCAAAATCAGGCGGAGCAGTAAGTATGGCAATCCTGATATCGAGTTCCCTGATTATTTTTTCCATCTCATCGTAAGGATAGCATCTTACCCCCGAAATAACCTTATTGATCTTGAGGGGATCAGTGTCGAATGATGCTACAAGATTCAGCTTCGACCTTTTACCCTTAAAATATCCTGCAACAGCCCTCCCGAGATTCCCGATCCCTATAATGGCGACATTGATACCCTTTTCAGAATCTATGATTACACCAATGGCCTCAATAAGGGCTTTTATATCATAACCTTTCCTCTGGACGCTTGAATAACCTATGAGCATCAGGTCGCGTCTTACCTGCACAGCAGTTATATGCAGCCGTGCAGCCAGTTCGTGAGAAAAGATAAAGGTTCTCTTTTCCTTGAGACATTCCAGGAGTGTTCTCCTGTATTCACTAAGTCTCTCAACTGTTTTTCCGGGTAGTTTCATAATCATTTTGCATTAAATTATTGTCTTTCTCGGAAGCCTTACAGTAAACACCGATCCTACATCCGGTGTACTTTCAACTTTTATTGTTCCGTGGTAAAGTTCTACCACTTTTTTAACGATTGACAATCCAAGTCCGCTTCCGGTAATATTTCGTGTTCTTTCATTTTTTATCCTGACAAATTCCGTAAACAGGTTCTCCCTGTCAGATTCAGAAATTCCAATGCCGCTATCGGCGAAGGTAAGAATTGCTTCAGATTCGTTCCCGTTAATGGTTATATCAACCCTGCCGCCAAACTTGTTATACTTCACAGCGTTCGAGACCAGATTGTTGAAGATGATCTCCATGTCCTCGGGATCGGCCATGATGACCGAGTCGCTTCTGACATCGAGATTAAAATGCACTTCCATCTGAATCGCATAAGGCTGGACCGTTACTATTGCTCCCGACGCCATCTCGGCAAGGTTCACTTCCTGTATCTTTTCTTCTTTTCTTTCAAGTCTTATTTTTGTGAAGTCCAGAAGATCCATAATGAGGTTCCGCATACCCTGTATTCTCTGCAGCGACCTTTCTATATGGTTTGTATAATCGTCAATCCTGTCACCAGCCTGCTTTTCCTGCATCATCCTCAGATAGCCTTCGAGAGCATTCAGCGGCGCTTTCAATTCATGCGAAAGCACAGACAGAAACTGGTACCGTAGCTTCTTGCCATCCTGCTTCAGCTTCTCGGTTATCCTCTTGAGATATAGCTGCTTTGTGATATTTTCAATGCTTGATTTGAGTTCCTGGGGAGTAAAAGGTTTGGGGATAAAATCGGTCGCTCCGTTGCGGGTAGCTTTTATTGCCACATCAAGCGAAGCATAGGATGTGATCATAGCCACCACAATATCATATTTCCTTTCGTGGATATATTCCAGAACATCGACACCCTGAATACCGGGAAGCTTGTTATCAAGAAGAACTATATCGGGTATTTCACGATCGATGATAACAATTCCGCTTTCTCCGTCAGCTGCTTCCAGAACCTCGAATGAGTAATCCTCATCCATGAACGGATATGTAACGTGGAAATTGCTCATGATACGTGATACCCCCGACCTTATACCCGGTTCATCATCAACAACCAGTATTTTCAGGACTGCCATTTCAAAGTCTTAAAAGTTTCATAATCTCATGATCGAGCTGATCGGGCCTGATACCTTTTTCGAGGTATCTGTCTGCCCTTATCCACATTCTCTCCTTTTCCGAATCAAGGCTGAATGTCATTCCTGTTTCGCGCGCAACAGCAGTTGCAATAATCACCGGCACATCGGGATATTTCTTCTTGATCCTGTAGCATAAAATAAAACCGCTGTCGTCGCTTTCCATCATAAGGTCGAAAATTGCCAGGTCAGGCTTAAACCTTGCTATTACTGATTCTGCCTCTGCCTGGTTTTCTGCCGTTATCGTCTTATAGCCAGCCCGTTCAAGATTAAATACTGTCTGGAACAGATAATCGGGATCATCGTCCGCCACCAGGATCGTAAAGTCGCTCTTTTTCATCTCCGCACAAATATCTGAAAATTCTTTCAATCAAACCCACCATTAATCCCTCCCAGGAGGGGATCTAAAAGTTCTCCCATTGCTCGCCATTTCTCCCACTCACCTCCACTATTCCTTACGTCTTGGCAGCACAATCCTGAAACTTGTTCCGGTCTGGCCTTTTGCAGGATCAGTATTTGATACAACCGTAATCTGTCCCTTATGCATCTTGACTATGCCGTAAGCAGTGGCAAGTCCCAGTCCTGTCCCAAGCCCGATCCCTTTGGTTGTAAAGAAGGGTTCAAAGACCTTCGAACGGTCTTCTTCACTAATGCCTGTACCTGTATCACTGACGGTTATGCTCACGTCACTCAGTGTATCCTCGAGCAGCAGATTTATGGTCCCGCCACCAGGCATGGCATCAATTGCGTTCTTTACAAGGTTGGTAAGCACCTGGGTCATCTGTTCTGCATCAAGCATTGCATCAGGAATTGTTGTTTTATCTGTTATGATTATTCTCACCTTCTCAGGAGCAATAATGCTTTCCAGGCTATGATCCACCATCTCCTTGACATTTACCATCTGATGGTTTACCTGGTTCTTCCTCGCAAAATTGAGCAATCCAGCAACAATCTTTTTACATCTGCCTGCCTGTTCAACTATAAGTTTGAGATCTTCCCTTACCGGATCGCCCTCCTTGCTTTCCTCAAGAAGGATATTGCTGTACATGATTACAACGCCAAGGGGATTATTCAGCTCATGAGCAATTCCTGCAGAAAGCTGACCCATATGGGCAAGCTTTTCCGACTGTTTCAGCGCCTGCCGCATTGAGCTCAGTTTTTCATTTGACAGGGCAAGATCTTTTACCGATTTATGAAGCTTCTCGATTGTATACGGCAGACACATCTCTACCTCAGCCAATCCCTTTTTGATGGCTATTGCATGCTCAACACAGCTTTCATATCCGCATGCACCGCAATCGAGCTGGTCTTTCCTGGTTCTTTTGCCCATAGAGATAAGCACCTCTTCGACCTCTTTTTCTTCGGGCAGGTCGAACTTAATATTTTCAGGCTTATGGCGGAACGAGAGATCGATTGATGAATACTTTTCGAATTCCTTCTGCCAGCTTTCATTATTGAGGTTGAGCATCTTCCTGTTGGCATATGAGCTTACCAGAGCCCTTCTCTTATACTGTTTGCCGTTTTTTGATAATCCTGGTCCCATAATGCAACCCTCGCAGCAAAGCAGCTCCATGTGCTGGTTATTGATGAGTCCCGCTTCAAATTCCTTCAGCGCTTCCTGAAAATCTATCCGGCCTTCTGCTGCAATTATATTTCCGGTTATTGCATCATCGTTGATATTGGCTGTCTGCAGCAATCCGCGTGTGACCGGGAAGATTGCACCCCGTCCGCCAGCAGGCGGATCAAAATCCGAAGGACTTACATTTTCTGTCCTGATACCCTTCAGGTCAAGAAGTTCTCTCAGTTCGGTAAATGTCAATGCCTCGTCAATCTCGCTGCTCTCAGCTTTCTTTGCAACACATGGACCGATAAAGACAATTTTGGTTTCCTTACCATATTTTTCATGAATTATCCGACCCATTGCTACCATAGGCGAAACTATGGGAGCCAGCTTATCCACCAGACCCGGGTGATAAAATTTGACATAATTTACTATCGAGGGGCAATCAGACGATAAATAGTATTCAGTGTTCTCATTTACCAGCTTTTTATACCTGTCAGCCACAATATCGGCTCCGAACGATACCTCGGCGACATACTCAAATCCAATTGATCTGATCATCGCCACCAGCAGACGGTAGTCCTGTATTTCAGCGAATTCTGCCGGGAAGCTGGGTGCAACTATTGCTGCTACTTTCGAATCACCTTCCAGCAGTTTTAGAACTCTGTCGGTGGTGTTGAGAAATACTTTTGCACCCTGACTGCAGACTTTTGTACAGTTACCGCAGGCAATGCACCTGTCCTCGATAACTTCAGCCTGACCGCCGACAATACGTATGGCCTTTGCCGGACATTCCCTCACGCATGTATAGCATGTACGGCACAGCTCCTTTATAGTAAATACAAGCATATATTTTCCTTTCCCGCTTCTCTGTCCTTTAATCTTTGGCAATTTTCACAATAACACATTCCTCTTTTCAAAATGAGTGTGAAATAACTTTTCGCCATTAAATTCCTTGCATGCCGGAAGATATTTTTCATACAAATTTATCACGACAGGTGATTCGGATGGCAGGCTGATTGCTTCTGCTTCATCAGCCTGCAGGATGATCCGTGAGCGTGTTTTTTTCTCATCTCCCTGCGCGGTAAAAGGCATTCCCGCGCCGTACACACATCCTCCGGGACAGGCC
>JADDYF010000434.1 GCA_015712185.1 Bacteroidales bacterium | reverse complement strand
AGTTGTTTGATAGCAAGGGATTTTTGAAGCAGATCCTCCCTATGAATGACTTTTTTGTTTTCTATCTGCTCCTGCGCCCTGTTAAGTGCAATCGTGGCAGATTCCAGTTTCAGCTTTATCTCTTTTTTTGTCGCCTCCGGTTCATATCCGGCGGTTTCAAAATTTATTTTTGAGATCTCCTGTGAAATACGGGCTAACTCAAGGTCGGCTTCAAGATCTTCTATCTCTGATTGCTGCCCTGATTTCAGCTTCTGATATTCAGCTCTTGCAATTTCAAGCTGCTGCTCAGCCTGAATAATTGCTCTTTTAATCTCTGAGGGATCAAATATCATTATTGTATCACCCTTGTTAACCTCCTCCCCATCTTCAACTATTCTGGCGAGTTTCAGCGCACCATACCGTGATGATATTGCGGGCGCGTGGACAGAAATTGAATTAACAGCCTCTATAGCACCCTGTTCTGTCAACTCCTCCATAAAGGTTCCTCTCGTGACCGTGGTCACCTCAATATCTGATATCTCTTTCCCCTTACAGGATACCAGTATGATAAACAATAGCAATAAAATTCTTATGATCATTTATTTAAGGTTACGGTTTTTTGATTGTATCTGTGCTTACTTTTCCGGAAATAATTCGGCTGGCTGGTGGTTCTGACAGGCTTATTAATTCATCACCTTTAAGGCCGCCTGTTATTATTGTGTAAGAACTGCCTGATGATCCAGTCTCCACTTTAACAGGAATGAACTTTTTCTTTTCCTTTACATATACCAGTTTAATGCTGTCCTTTTCAAAAATTGCCATTGTCGGAACAAAAAGGGTATCAGATGCTTCTTTCAGTAAGATCTCACAGTCTGCACTTAAACCCGGTTTCATCACGGAATGACAGCTATCTACATCAATTTTGACTTCGTAAGACTTCACTTTTGAGGGGGAATATCGCTGAGAAGTGCTGCTGGCAAGACTTTTCCTGTTTACTTTACCGGTCGTAACAAGCTTGTTTGCTGCGTTAACCGTTATTACAACTTTCTGCCCTTTTTCTATCCTTTTGAAGTCAGCCTCTCCCACGTTAGCTGATACTTCCATCCTGCTGAGATCAGGGAACTGTAATACCGGAGTATTTAAAAAGAGAACGCTGCCTTCTTTTATTTGTCCCCCGAATGTTCCCGAGCCCATGGTACTCATAATCATCACAGTTGGAGCTTCAGTCCGCATTATTATACCATCTCTCTGTGCTATAATAGTCATTGCGTTGATCTGGTCGGCAAATGACTGGGCTCTCATTTTTTCCTGCATTATCCTTGCATTCTTCTGGCGTATATCGGATTCACCAATATTTTTTGTGGCCACCAGCTTTCTCTCAGTCTTCTGCTTTTCAATCAGAGCTTTCTTCATTTCAAGTTCAAGCAGTTTCCGGTTCACTGCAGTGGCAAACTTCATTTGCAATGTATCAAGAGATGTAAGCTTCAGCTGAGCTTCGCTTGTTGCCAGCTGGGCTTCAAGAAGTGCAAGATTAAGCCGGTTATCAGCTTCTGTCTTTTTCAGCTCTGCCTCGAGCGTTTCAATTGAAGTCAGCATTTGCTCATACATTGATTCCACAGCGGCTGAAGACAGGATACAAATTGTGTCTCCTTTTTTGACAAAGGCTCCATCCTGCGCAAGCCGTACCACTGTCATCTGACCATACATACTCCTCGGCGGCATGACTGGAAAGTTAACCACAGCCTGTACCGTTCCCTGAACATTAATACTTTCTATATAATCCGATTTGCTGAGATGGAAGGTAATTATGCTATCATCTCTTTTATCTGTACAGGATAAAAACCAGAGTATAAAAAGCGGGAAGACAAACAAAATAACCTTCATTGAATGAGGTTTTGGAGTATTCTATCGGGTATATCAACTCTTAACATATAGAGATATTCGTCATTGTGAAACGGAAGTAAAAATCCGCACGTTTAGCACATACTATACAAAGTTAGCTAAAATTAAACTAAAATTATAGTTTTAGTAGTTTATTTTACCCGGGCAATTCAACATGGATGGATTTCGGGCAGTCATCGCATCTCCGGACGACGAAAGATCTCATGCTTCTTTCAAAGTCTCCGCCGGGTTTGTGAGAGAAGCTCTTACTGTCAGAGAGGTTATTGTTAACAAAGCAAGCGTTAAAATCAGGATCAGGGCTGCAGGCAACACCCAGATACTCAAATGAGGCCTGAAGGCGAAAAACTGGTAAAACATGGCTGCAAGAAAATATGCACACGGTATGCCAAAAACAGCAGAATACAAAATAAGTTTCACATAATCTTTTGACAGTAAGCTGACTACTCCGGGGACGCTTGCTCCATGCACCTTTCTGATACTGATCTCCTTTATCCTCATTTCAGTGGTGTAGGTTGCCATTCCGAGAAGTCCGAAAAGGGCTATTATTATAACAAATCCACAAGCCAGGCTGAAAACTCCGATTATACCGCGCATCTCGCTGTAGAACTGTTTCTGTGCGTCATCAAAAAATTCAAAACTTGCATCATGAACTTTATCAAACTTTTTCCAAATATCCTGCAGAAATGCTTTAACCTCATCTTCCATGCCCGTCATATAACTAATAATAGCGAACCTGAATTCTTCCGGCCGGTATTGAAGAACCAGAGGGGCAATCGGTTCATCCGGAAAAGTATAGATAAAATTTTCTACAACTCCTATGACTGTGACTTCCCGGTCATCACCGGCAATGAGCGTTTTCCCGACCGACTCAACCGGAGAGCCCAGCCCAAAAACATTAACGGCTTCCAGGTTTATAATAATTGCATTTACTTTATCGGTAGAAAACTCATTGGAGAGATTCCGGCCTGCGATTATTTCAATATCAAAATCTTTAATAAATTCCGGATCGACACTGTAATAGCATGCTGGTATCGGTTTTTCCATCTGCCCGGTTCTTAAATTTAAAAAACTCTGACCTCCATAGACCGGCACTTCGTTTGCTAAAGAAACACCTATAATATTACTGTTCGTAATAATATCATTTCTGAAAATCTCGTAATTCACTTCCCGCAGATGTACATAAACCTTGTTTTCAGTCTCGATTCCATAATCCAATGTAGTCAGATAAGCATGAAGCTTAATGGAATATAATATGAATATTATAAAAATCAGTGAAACCGAGAATTGTACACCCATCAGTATTTTTCTTGTCAGGAGATTGGAAAATCCCTTTATTCCGGAAACTCCGTGCAGCGCATCGACCGGTTGAAATGAAGAAAGATACAGGGCGGGGAATAAACCTGCCAGGATGCTTACACCTACAGCAAAAAAAACGAAAACGATGTATAAAACAGGATCTTTCATCTGCTGAATGTTTATCTGCAGCTCACCTTTTTCAATGAGGTCCATTCCGTTAAAAAGTGGAATCAACCAGAGAACTAAAAGACACGCGGCTATCAGTGCAATAAAAGTGATTACAAGTGTTTCACTTAAAAACAACATGATAATCTGGCTTCTTCTGGCACCAGTCACTTTTCTGAGCCCGATTTCCCTGGAACGTTTTAACGATTGAGCAATGGATAGAATAATATAATTAAAGCATACCAGGAATATGATCAATAAGGCTATTAACGGGAAATAAACTATTTCAAAAGATTTCATGGTACCCGGCATAGATAGCCAGAGGTTTATTCCTAAATTGATTTCCAGCAAGGGTTGAAGATTAAATCCGAACCTCTCATTCTCCGGCCCGGGGAAAATAGCATTTACTGTTTCTGTAAGCTGCTTCTTAAATAATGGCTGATCATTTTTATTTCTTAAAAGCACATATGTATAGTAACTGTCGAAAGATGACCAGTCGTTCATATCAGTGTCCAGAACGCCGCTATTCTCGAGAGATGCTACAGTTGCAAATGAAAATAATGCGTCAAATCCAAAATGTGATCTGTTTTCAAGATCGCTTAAGACGCCGGTAACAGTGAAATCACCTAATTTTTCAAAAGTCAGTAATTTATTAATCGGATCATCATTGCCGAAGAACTTATACGCGGTCTCTTCGGATATAATGATTGTATAAGGTTCATTCAATGCTGTTTGCGGATTACCTTCCTTTAACTGATAGCTGAAAATGTTAAAGAAAGACGGTTCGGCATACAGGCCTCCTATGGGAATATTTGCTTCTTTGTATATAACACTTCCTCTGATCTGCCTTAATCTTACGACATCTTCAATAAACGGAAAATTGGCGGACAAATACGGGGCCAACGAACCGGGAGTAGTGGCGTAGCCTTTTACCTCAGGATATTTTATATCCTTATCGGTTGTGTAAACACGTGTTATACGATCTCTTTTCTCATTAAACCGGTCGCTGCTTTTCTGATCTTTAATAAAAATGATTATCATCAGGCAGACGGACATGCTGAGGGTAAGTCCGAAAATATTTATAATCGAAAAGCCCTTATGCTTTAGCAGTGTCCTGAAGGTAATTTTTAAATAGTTTCTGAACATGACAATGCTCCATCCACCTGATTGATACAAAGACTGTTTTATTTTTCAATAGCTGCTTTTCAATGTTCTATTTATAATTTTGGCGTCTCCGTATTATAATACAGGTAATAATACCTTGAGTTTATATTTCGTCTACGTATAATAATACGGCTTATAATACGTAGATTTAATAACGGTTTCTCACGAGCTCGTCGCTTTGCTCCCCGGTTCGGATACTGACGCTCTGGTCAGTATCCTGATCCCTGACGATAAATGTCAGGGCGTCAGGACGCTGGCCAACCCTTCGTTCTCATCGCCCCTGAATTTATTTTCTGCCTGTAGCTTCCGTTATTAAATAAAAAAAGGTGACCTGACAGGACACCTCTACATGTGATTCCGGGGCGATTCGAACGCCCGACCCACAGCTTAGAAGGCTGTTGCTCTATCCAGCTGAGCTACGGAACCAAAATCCGGGCCCAAATTTATAAGGATTTCATGTAATTAACAAGCCCTTTATGATCGAGGATCTGTTTCAGTCTGTCGGGCAGCGGTTCAAAGGTAAAGCCGGCAGATCCGATAAGAATTTCTCCCTGGCTAAAGTTTATCCCCACTTCATCACCCTGCTTATATGCCTCAACAGCTCCCTTGTGAACAATGAGGGCGAGTCCCTGATTGATCGACGACCTGTAAAATATCCTGTTCACCGATTTTACTATGACAGCTTTAATACCGGCATAAGCGAGTCCGACAGACGGATGTTCCCTTGAACTGCCGCAGCCGAAATTATCCCCGGCGATGATGATGTCCCCCTTGCTGATATTCCGGCTGAACAGCGGATCAAAATCCTCAAAAAGATGTGGTATTATGGCGGCAGGATCACTGCTTAATATATTATAGGTATATTTTCCGGGGAACATCTGGTCGGTATTTAAATTATCCACATCAGAGTAATTCCAGACATTCCCCGATTTTCTGGCTTCACCCGGCTTTATTCCGGATGTTCTGCTCTGAGCTGATTTATAGGGAAATTTCATACCGTGCTGCCTCTTCTTCGGATCAGTAATGACTCCTGTGATTGCCGATTCGGCGACTGTTGCAGGTGATGCGAGATAGATCTGTGCATTCTTGTTCCCCATCCTTCCCGGGAAGTTCCTGTTGGCTGTTGAGATCACTATGTGACCGCTGGCAGGTATGCCCTGACCAGTGCCAAGACAGGGACCGCAGGAAGGGGAAAGGATATTAGCTCCTGCTTCGACAAGCGTTGTTATAATCCCCTCCTCTATTGCCTGAAGGAATATTCTCCGTGACGCAGGGATAATATTCAGCTGGAAACCTTCGCTTATGAATTTCCCTTTCAGTATCCCGGCTGCTATCCTCAGATCTTCTATACGCCCGTTTGTACATGTCCCTATCAGGCCTTCATGCACAACCGTCCCGGCAACTTCAGCAACTGATTTTATATTATCCACATTGTGAGGTGCAGCAACAACAGGGAACACCTTATCGAGGTCAATATTGATCTCGCTTAAATACAGTGCATCACGATCAGCCCATATGCCATGCATTTCTCTTCCATAGAATCGGTTAAGCACCTCATCGACAGGAAAGACAGCATTCTTTGCACCCATCTCAGATGCCATGTTTGCAAGAGTCATTCTGTCGGAAATATTCAATGACTTCACACCTCCCCCATGATACTCAACTGAAAGGTAGCTTGCCCCATCCGAACCTATCATACCTATTATCCAGAGTGCAAGATCTTTGGCTGAAACTCCTTCCTGCAGTCTTCCTGTCAGGGATATCTTCAATGATTCGGGAACCCTGAACCATGTCTCTCCTCTTTTCCATATACCTGCCGATTCGGTCCGGTCAATGCCTGCAGCAAAAGCATTGAATGCACCAGCTGTTGAGGTATGACTGTCGCTCCCGGTTATAAGCATCCCGGGCTTTGCATGGTACGACATTACCTGGTGGCAAATCCCCTTGCCTGCATCGTAAAACTTCTTAATTCCCTGGCTCCTGACTATTTCACGTATTTCCTTGTACTGGTCAGCCAGTTTTGAATCGGCCGGAGGGGCATTATGATCAAGCACGATCAATAGCTGATCAGGATTTGCGATATTCTCTCCTCCCATCATCCGGAAGGTCTGGAAGATACTGGCAGTATTGTCGTGTGTGAGCAGAATATCGGGCTTCGCAAAGACTATTGCTCCGGCCGGGGCTCCCAGTATTTTTTCAGCAAAGGTCTGTGGTTTCATCTTTCAGGAACTTATTCTGTAATACTTAATCTCAGCCCAGCAATCCTCCATTAAAATAAATACCGAGCTGAACTTCAGAGAATGGTTCTGCAGCTGCAGTTTTCAGATTCCGAAGGTTAGAAATCTCACCCGTCTTCAGGTTTATCTTTATCCGGTCCCCGTTATCAAGTTCAAGTTCATCAAGTGATTTACATGTAATAACAAGTAATGCCGCATTAATTGCATTCCTCTCATAGATCGCACCAAAAGATTCTGCAACTATTGCAGAAATTCCCAGGGAAATAAAGCAATCCACTGCCTGCTGCCTGGAGCTGCCGCTTCCGAAGTTCTTCCCGGCAATAATAATATCACCGGGAAGGGCTTCCTTTGAAAACTCTTCCATCCCTCTGAGATTACCGAAAGCATACTGTCCCATTTCCTTTTGACCGGTTATTGCCAGGTGCCTGTTATGATATATCATATCGGTATCAACGTTGTCCCTTCTGACCAGCCACACCCTCCCTTCGATGACAGCAGGTTTATCAGGTCTGATCTTCGTTTCCGGAGACTTCTGGTGTTCAATGGTTTTATGATCAGGCTTTGTAAAGACAGAAGGCTGAGCAGGTATTTTATCAGGTGTAGTTATAAATCCGGCTATTGCTGAGGCTGCCGCTACCTCAGGAGATGCAAGATATACGCTGCCTCTGCCCTGTTTCCCTGTGAAGTTTCTGTTTCCGGTACTTATTGTGACCTCACCCGGTCCGTTCTGACCAACCTGGCCGGCGGCACATCCTGCGCATCCTGCATTGGAAACCAAAGCTCCGGATTGTTTAAATATCTCAATTAATCCTTCTTTAAGGCACTCTTTCCATATCCTGTCTGTTGCCGGGACTATTTTAAGCACAACACCGGGCGCCACTTTCTTCCCTTCGAGAACGGAAGCTGCCTTTCGCATATCCTCTATCCTTCCATTTGTACAGCTTCCGATAAATGCTGAATCGATTTTCAGTCCCGATGCCTCTGCAATGTTTATGGTATTGTGTGGTTCTCCGGGACGTGAGACCATAGTCTGAAATAGTGTCACATCAATATCAACACTTTTTTCGTAAGAAGCATCGTGATCAGCATAAAGAGGTGTAAATTGTTTTTTTGAGCGTACGGAGCAATAGTCGATTATTTCACCGGAGGGTGGAAATAAAATAATTATTGCACCCATTTCTGTTGCCATAGATGAGATGGTGATCCTCGCATCGACCGAAAGTTTTTCAGCAGCATTACCGAATACTTCAACCGAATATCCTAACAATGAACTGGCACCAAACATCCCAAGTAGGTTAAGGATAACATCCTTTGCGCTTATCCCTGCGGGAAATTCTCCTGTAAGTGTCATTTTCACGGAAGGAGGCACTCTGAACCAGATCTTGCCTCGATGCCATGAAGCAGCGATATCCACATCACCCATTCCCTGGCCGAAAGCGCCTACTGCTCCGAGGATGTTTGCATGTGAATCGGTCGATACTGCTGTTGAACCGGGTCCGGCATAACCCTCATCAATAAGAATGTGCGTGCCAATACCTGCATCTATATCAAACACCCTGATGCCATGCTCCCTGGCGAAAAGCCTGCATGCATGCTGGTTTGCAGCATAGCTCTGATCAGATCCTGTCGGATTGCAGTCGAAGGTAAAGAGAGTTTTTGACGGGTTGTCCAGGCCAAGGCCATGATTTCTTAAATGCCCGACGACACTGGCTCCGCCAAAATCCCGCGCTGCCCTGGTGTCAATCTCAATCTCTGCAATCTCCCCCGACTTTACCATCTTGGATTTAGAATGGGCAGCTATTATTTTTTCCAGCAAGGTCATTGCCATAATCCCGGAAATTTCAGACGTTAAAGATAATCAGATAAAGGGATTCATTTGAACTGAGTCCTGTAATCGCGAGGAGAGAGACCTTCTGTCTTCCGGAACTGCTTATTGAAATTGGAAATACTTTCAAAGCCGCATTCCCGTGCAATATCCTGTACCTGGTACTCAGTTTCGCGGAGCAGGTAGCATGCTTTGTTCGTCCTTACCCGATTAAGATATTCCACAAATCCGGCACCGCAGTTTTTTTTGAAGAACCTGCTGAAAGTAAAAGGATTCATCTTTACTATTTTTGAAATTTTTTCCAGAGAGATCGGTTTAAAATAGTTTTCCCTTATATAGGTGTATACATCAGCCATTTTCTTATTTCCCCTTTCATCAAAAGACTGCCTGTAGTTTTCAGAACAGAGGTATCCCCTCTTCTCAGATAAGCTTGCAACTTTCAGCACATTGAAAAAATCGATCATTTTATCGATCCCGGTATTATTGATCATCCTTATAAGATGCGGTTCTGCTTTTCTGGCATCTTCAACGGAAAATGCAATGCCTCTTTCTGCTTCTGTCAGGAGTTCCTTAATTTTATGCATCTCATGCTGTGAAAGCAGGGCCTCGCCAAGTGATGACAGCTTGAAATGAACTTCAATGCCGTGTTTATCGGGCAGGATATTGTCGTGTTTGTAATAATTCCATGAATGCGGAATATTTCCGGCGATAAAAACCATGTCGTACCTGTCAAACAGCTCTACACTATCACCTATAATCCGTGTGCCGTTGCTCTTAATATTAAGGACAAGTTCATATTCAGGATGAAAATGCCACATTCCACCGGTATCGGTGATATATGCAGCCCTGAAACCGCCACCGTCATCATAAGTAATTTTCTCAAGTTCAGCTACCATGGTGAAAGATTGTGTATTTAGTCGGTGTATTACCAAATTTAAACATTATTTTATCATAGTTCGTCAAAAAGAGATTCATATTTATGGTCTAAATGTTTGGTTTTTTATTTTTCTTTATTTAAATTTGTTCCAAGCTCATGCTATTGGTATAAGAGGAGATGAGCAAGGGTTGGGAGTGAAAATCAACAGGATTGTATTGCAGACATTGACTTTCACATCTGGAACCTTAGAATTAGCGCCAGCTTTTCGTGGTTCCATCCTTTTATCAGACAGTAGACACGGGAATTATCTCATTAATAAAACCCGCTCCCTGATTTTCGCGACCACCCTCTCTCCTCTTATTTTTTTTATATATATCCTGTCCTGATACATATGATCATATTCTCATACAGTGCCAGATATGTTTAAATTATTACCCTATATTTATGCCCGGAATGACGCGGCAGTCGCCAGCATATACCATAACCATCTCCGGGAGTAAAAATGAAGACCTATATAAGAAGAAGAGAAGAGAACAAGCAGCTTGTGGTTTTATTCGGGGGCTGGGGAAGCGACGAGAACGTATTCACGCCGTTATGCAACGACAGTTTTGATTTCATAATGTTTTATAACTATTCTGCAGATGAGGCCCTTGTTCTTCCTGAGATGAAGACATACAGCAGGATAACACTTATAGGATGGTCGCTTGGAGTATGGGCAGCAGAATATCTTTCGCCGAAAACAGGCATCTTCCCTGATCTCACAATAGCGGTAAATGGTACTCCGATACCTGCGGATGACCGCTACGGTATTCCGCTAAAGATCTTTGAAGGGACTCTGAATAACATAACTGAAGAGAACATGGAGAAGTTCTATCTCAGGATGTTCGGCGACAAGAAAACATATATTCTCAATTCTGACAGGATCCCGCACAGAACACTCAAATCGCTTAATGATGAGCTAAGGTGGTTGTATAACAGAATCATGGAACAGACAGAACCCGGGTTCAGATGGGATTATGCCATTACCAGTGAAACTGACCGGGTATTTCCGTCGACAAATGTGTCAGGCTACTGGAAGAAGCAGAAAAATACAAGACAGATCATCCTTCCTTACCCGCACTACTTATTCCACAAATGGGATTCACTGGCTGATTTCATAAAGTCAGTTGAAAAATATAAAAAGAGACAGCCTGCCATGAAGGATAAGGAGGTAACTAAAGATCTTTGATCAGAATATTGGAATCCGATTTTGCAATCAGCTTGTTATATTTCTCAAGTATCCCTGTTACTTTGTCAAATTCCTTATTCCTGACGGTGAACTGATGGTCGGAACCTTTCCTGTCAAGGCGGTTTAGCACAAAGCTGATCGTCAGCTTATTAATATCTATAGCAGGCTGATACAGGCTCTGTTTATGTTCGTGTTCGTGTATTTCAGAAACCAGGTTAACTTTGGTCAGATCATCGAGAATATCTCTGGCAAGCCTTACCGGTACCTTCAGGATCTTCCCTATTTCTTCAGCACTGACAGGCTTCTCACCTTTAGCAAAGCTCCTTATTATCATATGCATTATCATAAGCACTATTGCCTGTTTATGAAAATGACTGATGTTAAGCGCACCGGATTCAAACTCATACCTCGACACATTCTGGTTGGCGAATGAAAGTTCAGCCCCCAGAAGAATGATAATCCAGCTTGTCTGGAGGTATATAAGCAACAGAGGTAAAAACACAAGTCCGCCGTATATCACACTTAACTTATATATTCCGGCCTGAAGTCCAAAATACAACCACTGAAGGAGCTTGAGAAAAGTTCCGGCAATAATACCTGATACAAGAGCAGACTTAAAGCTGACCTTAACATTTGGCATGACAAAGTAAAGCAGTGTCAGGGTTATCCATACCAGCAGGTACGGTACAAACTTGATCAGAAAGCTTACAAGCCATTTAAAAGAAGCCAGGATAGGTGCCTTGTCCATGAAATCGTTAAGTTCTGTAAAAACAAATGCTGTTACGCTGCCTGACATTATCAGAAATACCGGTGCGATCAGCATTATTGCCAGGTAATCCGTAAACTTCCGCGACCAGGGCCTGGAGGATGAAACCTGCCAGATATGATTGAATGCAACTTCAATCTGATCGAGCAACGAAACCACGGACCAGAAGAGAACCACGGCTCCTACCCCGGCGATATAGCCTCCCCGTGTCTGCTGAACTGTATTCTTTGCAGTTTCAAGGTAACGTGCCAGTTCTTCGCTGTATGTTTTATAAAAATTCGTATCAGTAATTATTGCTTCGAGGTTCTGGTCGAGACCGAATCCTTTAGCTATTGCAAGCCCTATTGCAACTACCGGAATGATAGCCAGAAAGGTATAGAATGTGAGTGCGGATGCCCGCAAATAAACCTTGTCATTAAGCGAGTTCCGGGATGCCAGAACGATTATCCGTAAGTGCCTGAAAAGAAAACTCTTCCTCTTTGATAATTCAGAAAGTGGAGTATGCCAAATAGCATTGTTTATATCTTTGGCTTTGTTAAGCGCCCATGCTGCAGGATTTGTCTTGAAGTCAGATTTCATAGCAGTCTGTCAAATAAGCATTAAACCGACTCTGAGATTCAAATATACGAAATACCACAGATAAAATTAATTACTGTTTTCGCGAAGACAGAAACAGTGAGACAATGGAAATCAGAATCCTGGAATTTGCGGATTGATCCGGCAAAGATCGATATCTAATGTCAGACAGTATCACTATCAGGGTCCGGAGATGTCTGCGAATGAACGGTGACATCTTTATTCAGATCTCCCTTCGCAGGGGTTATTTTATTCCTGATGAATGATTTAGGAATTACTTTCAGTCCCCTGGTTTTCCTTCCGTGGATCTCGCGAAAGGTGCAGAACATGCATATTTTATATAAACCGAACAGCCAGACCGGAGGCCTGGATGAATCGATCCTTATTTCCATCCGTTCTCTGTACTTTATGAAAATATAGGCCAGTATCAAATTAAGGCGAAGTATCCTGATCCTGTTATAGATCCTTAGTATTCTGACTGTTGATGAAAATGCGCGTTTATCGGTTATGCTGTCATACAGATAGCTAAGATTCTCAATACCTGATTTCGTCTTATTGAGAAATTCCCTGTTTGATTCCAGTCCTTCATGCAAAAGGCCATTATCAACGTGGAGTATATCAATTCCCGCTTTCTTTAACTGATAACCCAGCAGTGTATCCTCATGACCATACTGCTTCAGCTCCTCATTAAACCGGAGCCTGTCAAAAATAGTTTTATCCATGAGGACATTGAACGTTGAGAAAGAAGCATGGGGATGTTTGTTCCTTTCCGAAGCCTTCCTCTGTTCACGTGCCCTGCCATATTTCCATCTGAGAATTTTGTCCGGATCTCCCGGAGGATTCTTATGATACATCACTCCCCCGCAGATAACTCTGGCCAGCGGGATTACTGAAATCCATTTGCGGATATATGTCTCAGCAGTTCCGGGTATCATAGCATCTGCATCGATGAAAATAAGATGATCACCCTTTGCTTCAAGTGCGAGTCTGTTCCGGATCGCAGCCCTGCCAATGTTCTTTTCAGAAACAATAACCCTTACACCTTCTTCCTCGAGCGACTTGTACTTATTCCTGTTATCAGCGGCTGAACCGTCATCACCAATCAGGATTTCGGTGAATTCAGGAATGGTTTTGAGACAGGTTTTCATACTATGAACCAGCGCAACTATATCATAATCACAAACAGGAATAAGTAATGAAATACTCATCAGATTTACACCCCAGAATTAACCTGTTAAAAATACAATATATTTCTAATATATTAAAGTACAGGTTTTGGCAAAGAAATTGCATTGACTATTTTTGCATCCATCAAACTGTCAGATCCAGATGAAAAGAACAATACTGGTTTTTGTTTCGATTATACTCACTGCAACTTCCTTCAGTCAAGCCAGAAGCGGCTATCACATTTCAGTTGCAATAAGCGGATTACAGGATTCAGCAGTTTACCTCGCGTACCATTACGGGGATAAACAATACATAAAAGATACTGTAAAGGTCGATAAGAAAGGTTATGGAATTTTCACAGGACTGGAACCACTTCCGCAGGGGATCTATATGATTGTTCTGCCGGGGAAGAGATATTTTGAGATGCTTATATCAAATGATCAGCAGTTCGCTGTATCATGTTCATACAGAGATTATATCAATACATTAAAATTTGCAGGATCAGATGAAAACAGTTCTTTCCTGATCTATCAGAAGAACTGGTCGGCCATGCAGCAGGAAGCTTCAGGTATTGCCGGAAGGATCCAGAATAACAAGCAGAGGAGCGATTCATTAAAGATCCTCACAGCAAAACAGAGGCAGCAGGAGGAGAACATGAAGTCTTACCTGAAGAGTGTTATTAAGAACAACGGCGATAATCTTCTGGCAACACTTGTCAGGGCATTGCTGCCTCTGGAAGTACCTGAATTTAATGTTCCTGCCGGTACTCATAATCCTGACTCCGTAAAGTGGATAAGGAGGTATAATTACAATAAGAATCATTTCTTCGATAATCTCGACCTGACCGATGAGAGATTGCTCAGAACCCCCATTCTGTATGCACGGCTGAATGCTTTTTTTACCAATGTGGTAATTCAGCACCCCGACTCGCTCATCAAGGAAATCGACAGGGTGATCTCAAAATGTCAGTCCAATCATAAAGTGTTCCAGTTCGTTTCGGTCTATCTTTTCAACCATTTCAGGGAAAGCGAAATAATGGGCCACGATGCTGTCGTGGTAAAGATTGCAGACGATATTTATTTGTCGGGAAAAGCTGACTGGGTATCGAAAGAATTCACCGATGATTTGCGCAAACAGGTTGACCTCCTCAGGCATAACCTCATAGGAATGAAAGCTGCAGACCTGGTTATGGATTCATATAAAGGAATTTTTGTTTCGCTGTACGATGTGGAAAAAGACTTCACAATCTTATATTTCTGGGAACCCAACTGCAGTCATTGCAAGGAGGCTACGCCCAAGCTTAAAGCCTATTATGAAAAAGCCAGAAATGAAGGTGTGGAAATTTTTGCTGTATGCACCACAAATGAAAAAAAGGAATGGTCAAAGTACATTGAAGACAACAAACTAACCTGGATAAACGGATGGGATCCCGGAAGAGCTTCACGCTTCGACTATTACTATAATGTACAGTCCACACCGATGATATATATACTCAACAGGAATAAAATAATCATAGCCAAAAAGCTGTCGGTTGACGACATCCCATCATTTATTGCCAATTACAGAAAATACGGAAGGTAAATTACCGGTTTTTCGCATTAAGGTTCCTTACCAGTTCATACAACGTAGTGAATTCGGCGGATGAATCTCCTTTAAAAAGGGTCCATTTACCTGGTGTTCCGGAGGGGATACGGACTGATATCAGGGTTTCGGCAGATGATATCTCATATCCGGCACGGCTTACTGCTTTTTCGGTCCAGTATTTTAATTTCCCTTCCCCTCCTATATGGATTTTACCTTTTATCTGTTTCCGGAATTCAAAGCTGCCTTCTTCATAATTGATCCTGCCTGCTGATGTATCAAATAATTGTTCAAATGTGCCTCCCAGAACAAGATCTTCCGGTGCACCTTCAGCAAGTTCGGTTCCCAGCATAAGCCAGATCTTATCAGCCTGCCGCATTGCAATATTGAAATCGTGTGTTGAAAACAGAATTGTTTTCCCCCTTTGTGTCAGTTCGTGCATGAGGTTCACGACCTCGAACCTGTTTGTTATATCAAGAAAAGCTGTCGGCTCATCCATCACCATGATCTCTGTATCCTGGGCAAGTACCCTTGCAATCATTGCCCGCTGACGTTCGCCATCCGAAAGTTCGGAGACAAACCTGTTTTCAAGACCGTTCAATCCTGTCCTTTCAATCGCTTTATATACCTCTTCACGATCCTTCGTTGTAATCCTGCCTGTCCAGTTTGTATGAGGATAACGGCCGAGAGCAACCAGGTCGATTATTTTCATATTATTTACCCGAACATTTTCTGTCGATATATAGCCCGCCACTCTTGCCATCCCCAGTCGTGAATATCCTGTCAGTTCTTTCCCTGATATTGTTATTGTGCCTCCGATGGGCTGCTGTAAGCCAACGAGTGTACGTAAAAGGGTACTTTTCCCAATGCCGTTTCTTCCTATAACAGCCACCATCTCTCCTCTTGCGGCAGTAGCATTCAGTGGCGGCAGGAGTATTTTCTGATGCCTTCCATAATGATACCCTATTTTAAGGGATTCAATTGATACTATCGGCATGTACTTGCAGTCCATCAGAATAAACCCCTATCTTTCCTGTTGCTTATTATCACCCATATCACTACAGGTATCCCTATCAATGATGTTACCGAGTTAACCGGAAGTATATTATCTGAACCGGGCACTTGTGAGATAATGTCGCTGACAAGCATGATTATACTGCCTGTGAATATGCAGCCCGGGATCAGTATCCGGTGGTCAGCAGTCCTGAAAATGATTCTGGCAATATGTGGCACCGCTATTCCAATGAAACCGATAGGTCCGCAGAATGCTGTCACACTACCGGCAAGTATGCTGGTCGACGTGAAGATAATTACTCTTGAGAACCTTACATTAAGACCAATGCTTGCTGCATAATTTTCACCGAGCAGCAGCGCATTAAGCATTTTGGCAGCAAAGATGCTCATCAATATACCGGCAGACACTGACATCAGCAACACCTGCAGCTGGCTGCCTGAAAGGTTTCCGATACTGCCCAATGTCCAGATCACGTATGCTTTCAATAAAGTCTCGTTGCTGAAGTATTGCATTATGCTTACAATTGCTGATATCCCGCTCGCAAGCATTAATCCAAGGATAAGTATCGTCATTATATCTTTTACTTTTGATGATATTAACATTATCAGGATTGTCACTGCTCCTGCCCCTGTCCATGAAGCAGCTACAAGAATCCAGTTGCCCAGAGTGTGCAGGTTACCGGGTACAAGTGAGGATGAAAATCCAAGTATGACGATTGCCACTCCAAGACTGGCACCAGAGCTTATTCCCAGGACGTAAGGTCCGGCTATCGGATTCCTGAAGATAGTCTGCATCTGAAGGCCGCTCAGGGATAATGCGACACCTACAATAACTGCGGTGAGGGTCCTGGGAATTCTGAATTTCAGAATAATTGTGTCCAGATTGTCTCCGGTATAGCTGAAAACTGATTTAAATATGTCACTGATTGTAATGGATACTGATCCTGAGAAAAGATCAACAATGAAGAAACAGATCAGCAGGAACGTAAGTATAGTGAATAAAAAAAGGTTCCGTCTGCTATCAGAATGAATGGCGAATGCCTCCGTACCAATGATTGCTGTTTTCAAATGGGAATTATTCAACTCTCCTGTAATAGAACAATTCTTTATTCTCAAATAACTCCGGATGTAAAACTAATGCAATATCTTTCAGAATAATCTGCGGATTGAGGGTGCCGCTTTCCCAGTAATCATTACCTCCGGCTGATGTGATTCTCTTATTATTATTGAAAAGATTACCCATCTTAACGCAGGGGATATTTCCAAGCCTCGCATCGATTGCCGTTATTTCGTCTTTTGAGTTCACCATACCAATGTTCAGCCAGAATTCTGCCTTCAGCGCCTCGAGATAGACATTTTCAATACTCATCGGCATGGATACTGAGGAAATACTGTTACTCCAGAGATAGTTACCTCCTGCATCATTTATCAGTCTGCTTATGTAAGAGTTTCCGGGGGAAACGTACCATGTGTCCCTGAACGGAAGGCCGAGCAATACATCGGGTCTCACTACGGTATTTTTATCAATGAAAATCCTGAGCTTGTTATATTCCCTGATTACGTTATTAAAAATTTCCGAAGCTGCCTCTTCCTTACAATAGAGAGCGCCGAAGAGTTTTATCCATTCAGCTTTCCCGACAGGGTCCTCTTCGAGATAATCAGCATTGAACATGACCTTAACTCCCAGGTCCATAAGCTTGCCAAGATAACCCATTGACTCACTCCCGATACCATACATCATTATCAGGTCGGGGGATATTCTTATTATCAACTCATTATTAAGCCCGGCTTCATACCCGATATCACTGATAAATCCGTTCTTTATTTTCTCAGAGATTTCCTTGTCGTAAATGAATCCGGTTCCTGAAACACCGCAGACTGTATTTTCCTCATGCAAGGCTTTTATCATCGCCAGATGGGTGGTAGACATACAGATAATTTTTCTGACCGGCACATAGATTATCTTTTCTTCATCAACACTGCAGGATTTTTCCGAATATCTGTCTTTGAGATAGTAAATCTGACTGACATTGTCTGCACCCTGCCATGGATTCAAAACTTCAAAAACAGTACAACTGTCAGTTTTTTCCAGAGTAAATCTTTTTGCTTCGGTGATAAATGAATTTTTAATGCGCGCTGCAGTTTCATGATTCTGTTGCGGACTGTTGCCGCATGCTAAAATAAGGAAACAAGCCAGGAGAAAGTACCAGCGGGCTTTAATTATAAGGCCTGATGATATCGTGAATCTGATTTTCAATCAGTATTAGGATTAGCCTGTACTTTAAAGTAAATAAACGAAGGTATGATACCTGCCTGGCTGGATGATTTCAGAGTGCCATGCCTGTTATGAATCAGGACAAATCCCTTTTGCTGATAATCCACTGCATCCGTCGCCAGGATATCACCGTTCAACGGATTGATGCCTAACTTATAAAACAGATGATCTGATTCCGGTATCAGAGGTAACGCAGGAAGCGTTTGTGCTTCAATGCTCATGCATCTTATTCCCTTATCAATATAGTACAATGAATCACCATTACCGTCAGCCTGGAGGCATAGCGGAGAATCGAGTTTTGAAGGGAAGACAAATGTGTTGATGATTTCATGAGTATTAACATTCACTTTCACAAGCTCTGCATAGTTTTCTTTTGCCCATCCTCCGTTACAGAGTACCCATAGCACTGTATTCTTATCAAGCACCATGCTCTCCGGCTCTTTTCCAACCTCAACAGAATCGATTACTTTATCGTTAAATGTGTTTACAACCATTATTTCATTTCCGCCTACCCAGTTTGAGATAAAGGCTTTTTTGCCTGAGATCACAATCGATTCCGAAGTCCTGCGCAGATTAATAAAGCCTGATATTGTATTATCCGCCAGGCTGATAATGGTCACTGAATCAGAATAGAGACTGGTCACATATGCCTTATAATCGTCGACAACAGAAATGTTACGTGGAGACTTAAGCCCGGTAATTGTCCTGACCGACTTGAAGGTAGACTTTTCGACGACCTCAATTTTTCCCGAATTATTGATAACAATATAGATCTTGTCTTCATCGATGACCATTGAATTGGGAACATCGCCAATAGGTCTGCCATTTATTGACTGGAAAATATCATTATAGATTTTTAATGAATCGTATGAATAATATGAAACAGATCCGTTACCCCAGTTAAAGTTACCTTCATTAATTATGAATACGCCGCTGCCTGTAAGGAAAGTAACCGGAAAATCATCGATCATCGGATCATTGTGTTTGGTGCACGAGGCAGTGATGCAAACAATAATGCAGAAAATCAAAAATCTACTCATTTTATACTCCTTTGTTAAATTGAAGCATCAATCTTATCAAGAATGATCTCCCGGGTTGGGGATAGTAAGCGATCGTCTGATATTCGGCATTTAGCAAATTTTCAATGCTGAAACTCATGTCGAATATGGTGTTACTCCGGTTCATCCTGATACCGGAAACAATATCGCTGACGGCATATCCCGGAAGATATTCCGAATTATCAACTGCTATATAACGTCTCCCGGTGAAATTTGTAACAAATGTTACATAATATTTCCGGAAACCAATTCTCAGTGAGGTTTTTGCCAGATTGCCTGGAACATATATCAGCTGGAAGGTGTTTTTTTCATTTTCGCTATTCTGGGAATTGAGTTCCACGGCTTTTGTGTATGAATAATTTACATTCAGGGCCAGATTAAGAATGCTACCTGTATAAACCGCATTAGCAGATGCTTCGAGTCCCGAAGTATTGACACTCCGGATATTTTTTGCAATCCAGTAAGTGTACTCTCCCGGTTGCCATTGAATCATATTTCTGATCGAAGTCCCGAAAAATGTAATGTCCTGTCTGAGTTTGAGTGACTCCCCAAATTTGTGGTCTGTTGAAAAAATGAGTTCGCATGAAAGAGAATATTCATTCTTAAGATCGGGATTGCCTCCGGGATACCAGTGCATATCGTTCATTGCCGGTATTTTCGAATTCCGCGCAACATTTGCCTTCAGAAAATAATTCTTCCCGGGAAACAATCTGAAATCAAAACCGGAGGAAAAGTCGGGTAACAGAAGATTCTTATTGTCAATAATTTCTCTGACCAGAATAAAAGTCCCGAACCTGTCGCTTACATTTCTTTCAGCAGAGAGTGTCAGGAAAACCGTATTCCTGGCGGCATTTGCCTGGTAGTTATTCGACTCTATCAGGTGCAGATCATCATTCAGAATTAACCTGACCTTAGTAAACTCACCCAACATTGTTTCCAGACCGCCCCTGAACAGAACCGACCGTGCTATGTTATCCGATTCGATTGATGCTCCCTGATTTGAATAGCTGAGTTTTGAAAAAATTCCGGCAGATGTAAGGAAATAATCAGTTCTTCTGCCGCTTTTATTGAAATTCAGCATGATCCTGAAAGACTCGTCGGCCTGTTTCTCGCCTTCGCTTGTCTGCCGGGCAATTATCGGTGCCGGAAGGTTTCTTGAAGCAGACTGATACCACAAGCGTACCGATGCAACATTTCCGGATTTCTTAAGGTAGAATTCCTGCAGGAATCCTTTCTGTTTCACTTCGCTGTTTTTTCTGGTGACCCATGAAGGTTCGGCAGTGCTGATTTCATCGAGGAACCGGAAATCATTATCTGCAGAATGAAGATATAGCTTTGTTACAGTCTGAAAGCTATCATTCCCGATTTTAATCCTGGCGTAACCAGACCAGCGGCCAAAGCTGCCGATTTCAGGACTGAAGGCAAAACTGGTACGATTATTCCAGTCGGGCTCGTTGCTGAGATTTATGATGCCACCAAAACCACCGCTGTTAATCTCCATTGCAGAATTTCCAGGGAATATCTCCACATTATCGATCATTCCGGCCGGAATAAGAGAGAAATCGGATTGCCCGAGCATTGGATGGTTAATATTTATGCCATTCCAGGTAATCTGTGTATGTGTTGCTCCCGTACCCCTGAATGAAGGAGTGGAGATACCTCCTGGACCATAGCTTTTAAAGAAAACAGGTGAATAATCCGACAACAGGGATGCAAGTGATTCATGACTGTACTTCATCATCACACCTGAGTCAATAACTATCTTATTAAAACCAGATATTAAGGAACTGTGCTGTTTACCGGTGATTACAACCTCTTCAATCCTGACAGTATCGTTCTGCTTAAGAAGCTGTCCATTTGATGGCAGCGATACAACGGCAACAAGCAGTATCAGGTTATATTTCGACATAATCGGACACAATCATTAAATCAGTTCCTGTTCTTTGCTGCCGGGAATACTGAGTATGGAATCAAAAGATGATTCGGAGCTTTTCTTCCCGAAAGCATTGAATATGGTTTGCATGGCAGGTCTTCTGACTTATCCCGGTTTAATGAAGCCTTCCCATCCCTTTCAAGCGGAATAGTGGCAGGTTATCAAAAAACCATCATCGATAGAACGATCGGGCATCACAGCAGCGGGTACTGTCGCGGATTCACACCGCATTCCCTTTTCATTACAATGATTTTAATTCATTATAACACCATTGCTCAACAAATGTAAATGAATTTTGGATAAAGGCAATTATCAGATATCAACAATTGTCAATTAATTCACACAATTATTTTAATGTCCCGCAAGATTTTCTGACAATCAGTTCGGGCGGAAGATTTACCTGCCTTTTGAATTTTCCCTTACCGCCGTTTTTCACTTCTGACCAAACCATGTTTGCTACCTTATTGGCAATTGCCTCAAGAGGTTTCCTCAGGCATGTTATTGGTGATATAATCAGATCGAATCCCGGCCCTTCCTCCATAGATACAATTGCCACATCCTGAGGAACTCTGAGTTTTTTGTTCTGCAGCATCCTCATCAGCTGGTAAACCATTTTCGCCTGAACTGATATAATGATTTCTGCCCTGAACGGCGGGCGAAGAAGTTTCTCAAGCTGGTCAAAATCAGAACCATTAATTGCATTCCCTGATTCCAGTTCAACAACTCGGACGCTGAGGCTGTTTTCATATTGACTTAATGCACTGGTAATATCATCCACCTCCTGTCTGTGTGAGTTCGCCTGACTGTGCACGGTAACAATAACCACATTCTTATATCCAAGCTTTCGGATATGATCAACAATCAGCCTGGAGCCTGCTGCAGTATCTGTACACACAGTGTTTAACCTAAGGTTCTTAATATTCTTTTCCAGAACAATAAATGGATAATCTGCCGACCTCAATGTACGGACGGTATGATCATCAGCAGCCTCACCAACAAGGATCAGTCCGCTGAAAAATTTCCTGAATGACACGATCATCCTGTCAAATCTCTGGTCATCCGGATCTCTGGTTATAACTGAAAATCCAACGCCGATACCGGTGAATGCTTTCTGGATTAAAGGTGTTATACCGGTAACAAATAAGTCGCTCAATGATGGAACAATCATGCCAAGTATACCCGGACTTTGTTCTGAAGGAGCTGTTTCGTTTTTTTCAGCCAGCAAATCAAAATATCCCATCTGCCTTGCCAGCATGAGGACTTTTTCCTGTGTTTCTTTTTTTATACCGTGCTGGTCAGCTTTGCTGTTTAAAACCAGTGATACGAGCGTACCTGAAACACCAAGTTTAGCAGCTAAATCTTTATTCTTAAATTTTTTCCCCATTTCCCCCAAAAATTGGAATACCTAAATTAGATGCTTTTTTAATGAAAGGGAAATATTTAATGATTTTTAACTTTAATTAAGGATGGCTCTGAAATGTAACCAATCAATTTGATTAAAAAACAGGTTATAGCCATGTTCCATTCTTTAAGAATCCCTCTCCCTTTAAAATACTATCTTTTAGGAGGATTGATACCTCTCCGCTTTGCAGCTTCTTCAAGCCGTTGCTGCCATTTAGATTTCTTAACAGCTTTCTTCTTATTTTCCTCGAGCGTAGCCAGAACTTTATCTGCATCGATGAACCTCTTGGACACAAGGTTCTGGATCCATGTGAGCATATTGGCGAGGAAATAATAATAGGTAAGCCCTGAAGAAAGGTTATTTAAAATAAGCATGAACATGATCGGCATCATATATGTCATCATCTTCATACCGGGCTGATCCTGTCCGGGTGAGGCGCCTGTCATTTTCATGGTCAGAAGTGATGATGCCGTCATAAGAAGGGTGAACAGGCTTACATGATTACCGTAGATTGGAATTTTAAACGGCAGAGTGAGTATTGAATCATAAGTTGAGAGGTCTGTAGCCCAAAGGAATGCTTCCTGTCTCAGCTCGATTGAAACCGGGAAAAACCTGAACATCGCAAAAAGAATCGGAAGCTGGAGCAACATCGGCAGGCAGCCTCCCATCGGATTGACTCCTGCCCTCTTATACAGATCCATTGTTGCCTGCTGCTTTTTCATAGCATCTTCCTTCTTAGGGTATTTTTTGCCAAGTTCTTCCACCATTGGCTTCAGCACCTGCATTTTTGCCGTCGACTGGTACGATTTGAATGACAGAGGGAAGAGCACTATCTTAATAAGAATCGTCAGGATAAGAATGATTATTCCGTAACTCCCGATATAATTATCAAGCCAGTTGAAAACAGGTATGATGACGAACCTGCTGATCCATCCGATAATATTCCTGCCGAGAAATACCACCTTCTCGAGTTCCAATCCTTCCTTCCTAAGTGTGGAGATATGGTTCGGACCAAGGTAAAATTTCAACCTGATTGTTGCTGAAGGCCCCGGTGTTATAGGTACACCAAGTTCAGATGAATAATACTTAATGAATTCTTTATGTGCCAGTTTGGTGGAAGATACCGAACCGTTCAGGAAAAAATCATCAGTCATCAGCACCGAAGAAAAAAACTGGTCCTGGTATGCCAGCCAGCTCAATTTTGTTGTTATGTCCATTTCCTCAAGATCCTTTGTCTGTCTCAGACGCAGGCCGGTAACCTCATCCTGATAATATTTGAATTTAATGGATGAATAGTTCACCTCGTTTACACTATCCTTTTCCTGTCTGGGGAGGTACATTCTCCAGTCGAGAGTTATGTTGTTCTGATTTGGAGGCAGAATGTTTTCAAGGTTCCTGAAAGAAACATCAAAGCTCACGGAATATTTCTCCGGGGCAAGTGTATATTTATACTCGATGTATCTGTTACTGTCTGCCATCAGACGCAGACTGGCACTCTTAGGTTCAGATACTGCACTGAATGATCTTTCCTCTGAAACCGGTTTGAAGTATAGATTGTTTGTCTGTATGGCTTTGTTATCAGTTGTAAAGAAATT
>JADDYF010000431.1 GCA_015712185.1 Bacteroidales bacterium | reverse complement strand
TAGCTTTTAAGGTTCCGTCAGGAGTTTCAATTTTTAATACAGGAACATCATGATCTTCAGGTCTATATGTTAGTTTTGGATCCCGTCGATTCTTACCAAAGAATGCTTCTCCATGACCACTCGATAATAGTGCAGGTTCAAGATTTTTCATGGCTCTTTCTACTATTTCCATAAGGCTTTTTATTATTTCCTGACTATACAAAAATATAGCTTGTTGATCAACAGGTTTAAAATCTAACATATCTGCATTTGGCCAGATCATTGGACCAGAATGGTTATGAGACACATTTAATATCAACTGTGATCTTTCAATACCATATATTTGAGTGATTTGTTTAATAACTTCTTCGGACATCTGACGGGAAAATTTATGGAGGTCCATTGTTACTATTATAACCTTATTCTGAGTAGAAGATTCAATGACTAATGCCTTAGCCCAAATGTCCTGAAATACTCCATCTGCGGGTTTGGACCGACTTGCGTAACCCCCCATCCAAATTGGCGGTTCCTGGGGTGTAATAATTTTTCGACCGATCCCTACTTTGAAATCGGATCCTATTGCAGTAATAGATAGCATAAACATAGCTATAATGAAAATATTTTTCAACATAGATCTTATTATTTAATAGATTATAAAATTAGATTATGCCAGCTTTTTGGCTGGCATAATCATTTATATCTCATCCAATGTTCTGGTCACTGGGATACAACTGTTGCGCTGTAATTGTAATAATTCCCGGGAGCATTTGTCCGGCCGGCAGCCCGGAAGTAATATTTTTTCCCTGCAGTCAGTCCAGTAATGGTAAATATCATTTCTCCTTCTGTAAGGTTTTGTGATGTGACAGTTTCAGTTTTCTGCCCCCCGCCAGAGAATGTATATAGATTTGGATAATCTATAGTGCTCCATACAACAGCCAGCTGATTCAGCACCTGATCACTATGTACCTTGCTGTATTCAACTTTAACTGTTGCTGTTGTCCCGACAAAGCTCTGTAGTGTTGCTTTCAACCTGACGTTTGGAAGAACTTTAATATCAACTTCCGTATCCTTGTTGATGGTGATCCTCATCGTATCCCCAACAAGCTTGAAAGCACCTACTGCAAACAGCTTATAATTACCAGCGAACAATGCTTCATTTGTAAAATGACCATCAGGATATGAGTAACTTAAGATTGGCTGTTTATATTTCCCTTCAAACAACTGAATTATAGTTCCACTGTTTACTCCTCCGTTCTGAACCATTTCATTAGTCACATTGTCAAGTACTCTCCCTGATAATGTCGCATTTGGCATATCATAATTATCAATCGAACAACTGGTGATTGAAATAATTATCAATAATAAATAAAAATAGACCCTACTTTTCATCTTAATTTATTTTTTTGATTACCATCCTGGATTATTTACAATATTCTTGTTGGAAGATATATAACCTGATAGATTGCTGTAGTTGTCTCTTTCAACCCATACTCTCGATAGTCCAGCATCCAGAGGCGCACCAGTCTTGAGTGTAAAGATCCATGTATAGACACCACCACCATAATATTTCAAAAAAGGCCATAAGCCATGAATATTTGTATTCTTAAATAAATCCGGGCCAATCCTCCACCGCCTTATATCCCAAAATCTCTTGTCCTCAAATGCAAGCTCTACTTTTCTTTCGTTACGTATACGGTCAATTGTCAGCTCGGTATCTATGAGCAATTTAATACCTGCACGGTTCCTTACAAGATTTATTGCAGCAAGTGCCTGTGGCAGGTTTGTCCCTGACTCAACTGCAGCTTCTGCATAGTTAAGCAGAATTTCTGCATATCGACATTCAATGTAATTCTGATCAGAGGTATTCTCCGGAACTATGGTGGTAGTATTCAGGTATTTCCTGATATAAAAGCCCGTCTTACCAACATCACCCAGAATCCAGGGACCATCCCTGCCTTGTTGTAATCTTGATGGGTCTGGCGGAAAAGGAGTACCTGAAGACTTATACAGGGTACCATCCACATCATAGATACCGGCATAAATCTGAACATTCCTGCCTACAAAGGGGCTCTCCGGGTACATGTAACTCCCAAAAAACCGTGGATCCTTATTTAGAAACAGATCTTTTGGATTATCAAATTCCAATCCATCATAGTTTAATGTTCCAACTGATCCATCTGTATACTCATATGATTCTACCATTTCCAGGATTGGCGTACATGCATTTCCGCAACAACCTGGTTTAAAACTTTGAGGCATGTTATAATTATCCCACGCGTGTCTCTTGTCAGGATTAAAATATGCTTTTTGTAAAATCACTTCTTTGTTACCCTTATCCAGGAAGAGATTCCTGTAATTCTCGGCCGGATCACCTGCCATAGTATTGGGATCATATAATTTATCATATAGCCCGTATTTACTACTTCCCATTATAGCTTGTGAAGCATTAATGCTTTCAGCAAAATAAGTATTGGCCTTTGATGCCGGGATACCAATTAGCCCATTCAACTGTACTGTCCCATATTTGGCAATTGTCCCTGCATAGAGCATAGCTCTTGATTTCAGTGCCTGTGCTATCATCTTCGTAGCCCGGTTATTATTGGCTGCATCCCATGAATCAGGCAGATCAGCAATAGCAGCATTCAACTCTGTCAGTATAAAACTATATACTTCATCCTCTGTGTTGCGTGATACTTGCAGTTCGCTCAGATTTTCTCCTGTAAAATTTTGAACCTCGTCTATAATAGGCATCCCTCCATATTTCTTGACCAGATCAAAATAATAATAGGCTCTGATATAACGAACTTCAGCAATAAAGGATTTAATTTTAGCTTCTGAAATGGTACTGGTCTGGATTTTTTCCAGAAAATAATTAGCTCTCCTTATCCATGTATACATCCCCGTATTGCGCGAAAGAGGCAGATCCCCGTAGTTGCTGACAATCAGTTGCCCGGCGTAGGGATGCGAAGACTCATCTGTCATGTGCGCTTCATACTGATAGCCGTTCCTGTCAAAGCCAAAAGGCATATTATCATACAAAGCTACCAGGTAGATCTTGATTAAATCTTCATTTACCCAAACATCAGCCTCAGATATCATATTTAATGGCTTTCTGTCTAATACATCTTTAATACAACCTGAAAAGGTTAGTATTAAAAACATCGCTATTATCTTAGTTTTCATAGTCTTTTATTTAAAAATTGACATTTATTCCAATATTATAAGTTTTCTGTTCCGGATAATATGAGAGCCTGCCATTCGGTGTCTCCGGATCAATATAATCCAATCCTGTGATAGTTAATAGATTCTGCCCGCTTAAGATCACTGCCAAATCTTGTATCCCAACTCTCTTTAGAAGATCATTACTAATACGATAGCTAATATTTAATACCTTCAATCGTAAGTAGCCTGCTTCTCTCAACCATTGAGAAGAAAACCTTTTATTATTAGGTGCTCCATCATTGATAGTGCTTGGATACTTACCAGGAACCCATGCGGAGTTGGCATCAAATTGATCTTCCCTGTGCC
>JADDYF010000430.1 GCA_015712185.1 Bacteroidales bacterium | reverse complement strand
AGCCTGTTGCCAGAATGATATTTCCCACCTCTAAATCAATAGTATGGTCAATTTCGTTCAGGTTAATACATTCCTTGGGACATTTTTTAACGCAAACTCCACATTTTTCCCCATTAGAAAGAATGTAAGTGCATTTTGTCCCATCAACAAGGTAAGCATTGGGAACAGCCTGTGGGAAAGGGATATAAATTGCTTTCCGCAATGATATTCCTGCATCGAACTCACTTTCGACCTTTACCGGGCAGACTTCAGCGCATAGATTGCAGGCAACACACGATTTGATGTCAACGTATCGTGCACTTTGCCTGATTTTAATCCGATATGATCCGGGTTTACCGTTAACAGACACCACTTTCGATCTGGTTAACAGTCGGATCATATCATGTTGCCCGACTGAAACCATTTTAGGTGTAAGAATACAGGCAGCACAGTCCAACGTGGGAAATGTTTTGTCAAACATGGCCATATGACCTCCTATTGTTCCGGTCTGCTCAACCAGGAATACCTGTTTGCCGGCATTGGCTATCTCCAGAGCAGATTGTATTCCGGCTATACCACCTCCGATAATAAGGGTTGAGTGATTGACAGGATTTCCACCAGGTACGGCAGCTAGTGGGAAGGGAACACCCATCGTGGCACAGGCAACGATGGCTTTGGCACGGTCCATCGCATTTTCGCCCCTAGCTCCATGTTCCTGGAAGGAAGCAAGGCGTATTTCATTTGTATTACCTCCTGTCATTGCCATTGCTTTGGTAAAAACAGGTTTAAAATAGCCCGGCATATCTCCTGCTATAACTAACCTTTCCAGTTTGGCTGATTTGATCTGTTCGCAAAGGATTTTTACTTCAGGAGGATGCCTCAATCCTAAAATCTGGACCATTTCGACTTCAGGAAGGTTTGCCGAATACTTAGCAATGGCATCAATATTAAGATTCCTGTTCTCTTCCATTTGGCAGAAAAAGACTCCGGTTCGCATAATTCCTTCTCTATTGATTATTTATTATATCACTTACCATTCATATTGTATTAATCTCTTATCAAACGCTGCAGTAAGTCGCCATTAGCTTCACGGATTTCAAGAATCATTGGCATTAGTCCGGGAAAGCAATGGGTGGCACAGGAAAAACAGGGATCATATGCCCTGAAAGCCATTTCGATCATATTCAGAATACCATTGTTTACTTCTACACCTTTTTTGATCAGTCCCTTAGCGGCTTTTTTGATCGACATACAGATAGCAGCATGGTTGTTTGTTGTTCCGACAATTATATTGACTTTAGTGACAATTCCCCTGTCATCGGTCCAATAGTGATGAGTGAGAGTACCTCTCTGGGCTTCTACAATGCCCACTCCCTCGCCTGGGATTGGACCAAGCGGTGCACGTAATTCTTTGCCGGTAATATCAGAATCCATCGCGAGTTCCAGACATCGTTCAGCAGAATATAATAGCTCTACCAGACGTGCCCAGTGCATCGCAAGAGTTGCATGAACAGGTTTCCCTCCGAGTGTGCTGTACATGCGTTCGTACTCCTTTTGTGCCAGTGGGGTCGCCATTCCATCAGCAGCATTTAGTCTGGACAATGGTGTGGCATGGTACACTCCTGAATCCTGTCCCTCGACAAATCCTTTCCAGCCAATCTTTTTAAGAAATGGAAATTTCAAATAACTCCAGGGTTCAACATGTTCAGCAACATAATCGAGATACTCGTTCGGAGAATATTTGCATAATTCTTTTCCCTCCGTATCAACCACCCTGACTTTTCCATCATAGAAGGTCACCTTGTTGTTCGCATCAACAAGTCCCATTGAGTGAAGTTTAAGGGAATATGGTCCGTTAAGAATGATATCTACGTATTCGTTATTTTTAAGTACAAAATTTTCAAAAACATTGAGTGTAAATTTTGCGAATTCCACAAAGCCTTTTGCTTTATCTATTATATCATCACGTTCCTGTTCGGACAGCCCTCTTCTTACGCCACCTGGGATATTCATCACCACAAAAGTCTGGTGTCCGCCAAGCAGAGCCTGGATTTCCTGGGCAAAGCGACGCTGTTTAATTACTTCCGTCCCGATTTCCTTCCCGACCTTTTCAATCACTCCCAGAATATTTCGTTTAGACGGTGGTGCATACGGACCAACAACAAAATCGGGTGCTGCAAGAGCATAAAAATGGGCGGTATGGCTATGGATAAAATGTGCCATGTAAAAAAGTTCCCTTAGTTTCTTTGCAGTGGGAGGAGGTTCAACTCCGAATACAACATCCACAGCTTTGCCAGATGCCATATGATGGCAACCCGGACAGACACCGCATATTTTTGCAACTATTGCAGGAAGCTCTTCTACTGGTCTGCCTTCACAGAATTTTTCAAAACCCCTTAGCTCAGGGACCTGGAAATAGACATTATTAACTTCTCCATCATCGTTCAGGAAAATTTCGATTTTACCATGGCCCTCAAGCCGGGTGATCGGGTCAATTGTGATCCTTCTCATAATAATTTTCTTCTTATTAATGAAGCAGGCAGGCTAAAACGATAAAATAATCCGGCCGGATCAACAATATCCTCAAGGACCCTGCTTATATCTTCCGGTTCCTTTTCATCAATAATGCTTGCAATGGCAGACATCATTTTGGCTCCGGGATCATTAACACCGGAAGCAGGTCCGTAGCAACCCCTGCATGGGGCATTCCCTTTTATACAGCGGTAACCACAGCCTGCACGTGTTGAAGGTCCCATGCATAAAACTCCCTGTTCCATGAAACAGGTTACACCATCATCGTTAATTTCCCACGGGCGGTAAAACTTCTTGATACGCTTGTTCTCTGTTTTCTTCCGGATGCATTCTTCACACTGAGCTTTTGCTTCTGCTCCTATGACAGATCCTTCCGAAGTAAGCTCAGCTCCGCTGACGATAGCAACAAAAACTTCCAGTAGTCTTTCCGTCTGCGGTGGGCAACCGGGAATAAAATAATCCACATCCACAACCTGTGAAAGAGAACAGACATCATTATAAAAAACTGGTATATTAAGTATCCCTTCCTTCGCTTCATATTCAGGAAGCGGTTTTATATTTTCCGGGTTAATAGTCGATTCACTTTCCTGGTAAACTCTCCTGAAGATTTCTTCTTTTGTTGAAAAGTTGGCAAGTCCGGGGATCCCGCCAAGATGTGAACAACTGCCATAGGCAACAAGTATCCTGCTTTTTTTCCTCAGAAGTTTGGCCATATGCTCATTTTCGCTGTTCCTGACAGCGCCATTGAAAAGAGTTACATCAATTTGACTATCGGGCATTTTTACAACGTCTTCATATTTAATATCCAAAGCAATTGGCCAGAATACAAGGTCGGCAGCTGCTATCACATCAAAAAGCTTCTCATGTACGTCAAGCACCGATACACAGCAACCTCCGCATGCAGATGCCCAGTAAACAGCAAGTTTAAGTTTTGGCTTTGATCCTTCCATGATGTAAAATTTAATACTTATGTTGAAATTTTCATTGCATCCTTTATTTTACACGGTCCAAGTTCTGTAATGGTTTCCGTAAAACTGTTGACCAGTTCGGCAAATTGTTTTCCCTCACTGGCACTGATCCACTCAAGCTTCAGTCTTTCTGTTTCAATACCCATCTGCACAATATATTTCTGCAGTAATAGGAACCTTCTGAGACAACGGTAATTACCTTCCTGATAATGACAGTCACCAGGGTGGCATCCGCAAACAAGAACCCCGTCAGCCCCTTTTATAAATGCTTCAAGCACAAATGTGGGTTCTATCCTGCCTGAACACATCACCCTGACAGTCCGGACATTTGATTTGTATTCCATCCTTGAAGTACCTGCCAGATCTGCTCCCGTGTACGAACACCAGTTGCAGAGAAATGCAATGATCCTGGGTTTAAATTCCATATAACTTACATTCTTAGTTAATCAAAACCTGTACTTTTTTACCTTGAAAATAAAAATAAGAAATAATTGATAAAATTCAGGTAAATCATAAATAAACTAATTTATAATGTGAAATAGCTCACAATAAATAACCGGATTATAATAGTTGGATTGATAAAAGCGGATTTTACACTAGTTAATTCAGACGCCCAACCAGTGCACGTTATGTTATATAAATGGAGAATATGAATAAAAGATTAAATAATCCAGGAGGGATACTATCAGTAAATTGTTATTGTTCTTTTTCAGGCCAATTACGCCATTTGCTGGTTTTCTGTTTTAACAGATCCTCGACTTTAAGAAATAGATCATCGGATTTTACCGGTTTATCAAGGAAGGAGTCTACCGGTAAAAATTCACCATCAGTATCAGGAGAGAAATTAAAATATGGTTTTTCCGTATTAATCGCCGTAAGCATTAATATCGGGATATCAGCAATTTGTTTGTCATTTCTTATCTTTTGGGCAAAATCAAAACCTTTTGATTCGCCCCGACTTCCAAACATGACATCCAGTATAATTAAATCGGGTCTTTCCTGTTTTAACTTCTCATTACCTTCTTCCGGATCATATGCAACTACCACATTATGACCTTTATTTTCCAGCATTTTTTTCATTGCAGCAACCAGATCTGCATCATCCTCAATAATAAGAATTCTGGTTTTTTCATTCATGATTACTCTCCTCCATAATTAGCTATTTAATAATTTCCAGTAAAAATGAAAAGTGACGCCGCATGCTAGAAACAGACCTATATGGTATGAATACTAATAAAAAGTGAGCACTTTTCACATGAAAATTACAAAGAAAAGGATTAAGAACAAAACAACCGGTTTAAAATGTTTATCTATAAGGAATAATGAAACAATATATTCAGGTCTGGTGTTTTTTATATACCTGAAATGATCCATCGCGGATTTAGTGTCCTGAGATGTATCACATTTAAAAAATCCGTTTCAATTAAAATTTGAGTTTTTATCTATAAATGCTTTAAAGCAGAGATAGTATTGTACATGAATCTATACTTTGGCTTGATGAGATGGTTAAACTGAATTGGGTATA